>NZ_JBFODS010000074.1:0-4257 GCF_040908445.1 Aeromonas sp. R10-2
GGTAATCCCCCCGAAAAACTGAGGTGCTCATAAGTAGAATTTTCTCGTATCTTGAACGCAGGAGGTTCTACATGAAAACATCACGCTTTAGCGATGCACAGATCATCGCCATCCTCAAGCAGGCCGAGTCTGGTTCACCCGTCCCTGAGCTCTGCCGTGAGCATGGCATCAGCTCCGCCACCTTCTACAAGTGGCGCTCCAAATTCGGTGGCATGGATGCCTCTCTCATGGCGCGCCTCAAAGAGCTGGAAGAGGAAAATCGTCGCCTTAAGAAGATGTATGCCGAGGAGCGCCTAAAGGCTGAGATCATCTCCGAGGCGATGGCAAAAAAGTGGTGACGCCATCTGCCCGCAGGGAGATGGCGACCAAGGCTGTGGCTCATTACGCCATTTCTATCCGTCTGGCTTGCCAGGTGTTCAAGGTGAGCGAGGGTTGCTACCGTTATCAGCCCGTGCTGGCTGATGAAAACCAGGAGATTGCCGACTGGCTACTGCGCCTCACCGCCAACCAGCGCAACTGGGGTTTCGGACTGTGCTTCCTGTACCTGCGTAACGTCAAAGGCTTTGGCTGGAACCACAAGCGGGTCTACCGGATCTATCGGGCGCTAGAGCTCAATCTGCGGATAAAACCCAAGAAGCGGCTAGTACGCGCCAAGCCGGAGCCGTTGGCAGTCCCTGACCAACCGAATCACTGTTGGTCGATGGACTTTATGCATGACCAGCTCAGCGATGGTCGTTCGGTGCGGTTGTTTAATGTGATCGATGACTTCAATCGCGAAGCACTGTGCATCGAGGTGGATTTTTCCTTGCCTGCCTCGCGAGTCAAACGGGTGCTGGAGCAGGTCATCGAGTGGCGGGGCAAACCAGCCGCAATCCGCTGTGATAATGGTCCGGAATACATCAGCGAAGAGCTCAAGCAATGGGCGCAGCAGAAGAGGATTGCGCTGAGGTATATCCAGCCAGGCAACCCGCAGCAGAATGCCTACATAGAGCGATTTAACCGCACTGTGCGTTACGACTGGTTGGGCCATTACCTGTTTGAGTCACTGAATGAGTTACAGGAATTTGCCACGAACTGGCTGTGGGTTTATAACCATGAGCGGCCCAATATGGCGCTGGGCGGCTACACGCCGAAACAGCGCTTGGCACAGGCCGCATGACCTCTACTTTTGAGTGCTCCAAAAAATGGGGGGATTACCGGATCATTGTCACTGCACTTGCGAGCGCGATTACTAGCATCGCAGGCACATATCACTTAATTTACTCACAATATCAAAAAAGAAAGCTCACTCAGCTAAAAATAAAGGACTTAGAAGCCAAACAATTAAGAGAAGAAATCTCGTTTGTTAAAGATTCTATCTTAGAACTACATGAAAAATTCAATTTATCACCACAACAAATAAATGCGTTACAAAAACTATCGAAAGGCGATGAGCTAGTTCAATTGAAAATGCTACTAGCACTGTATCGAAGAGCAATGCCTATTGCTGAATTACAAGTCAGTAATAAAGCTAACTTTAATTGCTCGTAATTAACAATGAATTTGTATTCTCAAGCTACTTGCATTAAAGGAGTGATATGAGAAAAGTTATTTTGAAAGGATTTATTATAGTGCCCTTCATTGATTTATCATTTGTTACATTCGAGCTTAAGCGACATATACAATTGACCAGAGCTGAAACCGGCTGTCTGATTTTTAAGGTGAACCAAGACCCTCTCAATCCCTGTCGATTCGATGTCTATGAAGAGTTTGTTGATGAAGCGGCTTTTCAAGCGCACCAAGCCAGAGTCAAATCCTCCCGCTGGGGGAAAATAACCGTCAATGTCGAGCGACACTATACGGTAACAGGGATTGCATAAATCACAGCCTTGTCATTTTGGCCAAGGTGGCGAACCGGGAGTGGCGCAGAACTCTCCCCCCTCTCGCTACCGCGAATGCCCGATTACGCTGCGCTAATCGAGCCTACGTCATTGCGTTACTTCCACTCTTTGTAATTGAGGCCACTATGCTCCGCCCATTATCAGCCACCGATCTGGATGCCGCCGTCGAGCTCTGGTATCAGGCATCGGTACAAGCCCACGACTTTATTCCCGCCGCCTTTTGGCATGAGCAACGGGCAGCGATGCGCGATATCTACCTGCCCGCCAGCCAGAGCTGGATCTATGAGGAGGATGGACAGCTACTGGGCTTTATCTCCTGGTATCAGGGGTCTGTTGCCGCACTGTTTATCTCCCCAGATCACCAAGCACACGGGTTGGGTCGCCAACTGCTCGAACACCTCAAAGCCCAATATGACCGGCTCGAGTTGACGGTCTACGCCGAAAATGAGCAGGCGCGGCGCTTCTATTCCCGCAACGGTTTCAAAGAGGGTGAGCAGCAGCTGTGCGAGCATAGCGGTCGCCCCGAGCTGGTGATGCATTGGCAACGGGGATAAGCGGAGCGCCAACATAGATGGCCGCCCGCCTTGGCCGGTATTGGGGCCGCCTTGAATGCCATAGCGGCATTCTCTACAATGACCCACTTTTTATTCATTTCGGGTTATATCGATGAGCGATACCAGCACCAAACCGGCTCTGCCGGATCACCTCTCCTGCAATCCCCGCAGCCCTCACTATGTGGCCGCCTGCTTCGAGCACCCGATCGGTATTCGCCTGAACGGCAAAGAGCGCACCGATGTCGAGGAGTACTGCATCAGCGAAGGTTGGGTGAAGATCCCCTCCCCCAAGGCGCTGGATCGCCGTGGTCAGCCCATCCTGATCAAGCTCAAAGGCACCGTTGAAGCCTTCTACAGCTAATCAGCGCGCTGCTGCTTGATAACAACAAGGCCACCCTCGCGGTGGCCTTGTTGTTTCCGGTATTGGTACTGGAGTCAGCGTTATCTAAGCGGCAACCACCAGCCCACATTTCTCGCTGGGCAGCTCTTATACCCCCAAGCGGTCGCGCAGGGTGTACCAGGCGGCGCCCGCAGCAGTGAAGGGGATGCGGAACAGGCGGCCACCCGGGAAGGGGTAGTGCGGCAGTTTGGCAAAGGCATCGAAGCGCTCCGCCTGACCGCTCAGGGTAATCCCCCCATTTTTTGGAGCACTCAAAAGTAGAGGTCATGCGGCCTGTGCCAAGCGCTGTTTCGGCGTGTAGCCGCCCAGCGCCATATTGGGCCGCTCATGGTTATAAACCCACAGCCAGTTCGTGGCAAATTCCTGTAACTCATTCAGTGACTCAAACAGGTAATGGCCCAACCAGTCGTAACGCACAGTGCGGTTAAATCGCTCTATGTAGGCATTCTGCTGCGGGTTGCCTGGCTGGATATACCTCAGCGCAATCCTCTTCTGCTGCGCCCATTGCTTGAGCTCTTCGCTGATGTATTCCGGACCATTATCACAGCGGATTGCGGCTGGTTTGCCCCGCCACTCGATGACCTGCTCCAGCACCCGTTTGACTCGCGAGGCAGGCAAGGAAAAATCCACCTCGATGCACAGTGCTTCGCGATTGAAGTCATCGATCACATTAAACAACCGCACCGAACGACCATCGCTGAGCTGGTCATGCATAAAGTCCATCGACCAACAGTGATTCGGTTGGTCAGGGACTGCCAACGGCTCCGGCTTGGCGCGTACTAGCCGCTTCTTGGGTTTTATCCGCAGATTGAGCTCTAGCGCCCGATAGATCCGGTAGACCCGCTTGTGGTTCCAGCCAAAGCCTTTGACGTTACGCAGGTACAGGAAGCACAGTCCGAAACCCCAGTTGCGCTGGTTGGCGGTGAGGCGCAGTAGCCAGTCGGCAATCTCCTGGTTTTCATCAGCCAGCACGGGCTGATAACGGTAGCAACCCTCGCTCACCTTGAACACCTGGCAAGCCAGACGGATAGAAATGGCGTAATGAGCCACAGCCTTGGTCGCCATCTCCCTGCGGGCAGATGGCGTCACCACTTTTTTGCCATCGCCTCGGAGATGATCTCAGCCTTTAGGCGCTCCTCGGCATACATCTTCTTAAGGCGACGATTTTCCTCTTCCAGCTCTTTGAGGCGCGCCATGAGAGAGGCATCCATGCCACCGAATTTGGAGCGCCACTTGTAGAAGGTGGCGGAGCTGATGCCATGCTCACGGCAGAGCTCAGGGACGGGTGAACCAGACTCGGCCTGCTTGAGGATGGCGATGATCTGTGCATCGCTAAAGCGTGATGTTTTCATGTAGAACCTCCTGCGTTCAAGATACGAGAAAATTCTACTTATGAGCACCTCAGTTTTTCGGGGGGATTACC
>NZ_JBFODS010000075.1:0-45292 GCF_040908445.1 Aeromonas sp. R10-2
GGTAATCCCCCCGAAAAACTGAGGTGCTCATAAGTAGAATTTTCTCGTATCTTGAACGCAGGAGGTTCTACATGAAAACATCACGCTTTAGCGATGCACAGATCATCGCCATCCTCAAGCAGGCCGAGTCTGGTTCACCCGTCCCTGAGCTCTGCCGTGAGCATGGCATCAGCTCCGCCACCTTCTACAAGTGGCGCTCCAAATTCGGTGGCATGGATGCCTCTCTCATGGCGCGCCTCAAAGAGCTGGAAGAGGAAAATCGTCGCCTTAAGAAGATGTATGCCGAGGAGCGCCTAAAGGCTGAGATCATCTCCGAGGCGATGGCAAAAAAGTGGTGACGCCATCTGCCCGCAGGGAGATGGCGACCAAGGCTGTGGCTCATTACGCCATTTCTATCCGTCTGGCTTGCCAGGTGTTCAAGGTGAGCGAGGGTTGCTACCGTTATCAGCCCGTGCTGGCTGATGAAAACCAGGAGATTGCCGACTGGCTACTGCGCCTCACCGCCAACCAGCGCAACTGGGGTTTCGGACTGTGCTTCCTGTACCTGCGTAACGTCAAAGGCTTTGGCTGGAACCACAAGCGGGTCTACCGGATCTATCGGGCGCTAGAGCTCAATCTGCGGATAAAACCCAAGAAGCGGCTAGTACGCGCCAAGCCGGAGCCGTTGGCAGTCCCTGACCAACCGAATCACTGTTGGTCGATGGACTTTATGCATGACCAGCTCAGCGATGGTCGTTCGGTGCGGTTGTTTAATGTGATCGATGACTTCAATCGCGAAGCACTGTGCATCGAGGTGGATTTTTCCTTGCCTGCCTCGCGAGTCAAACGGGTGCTGGAGCAGGTCATCGAGTGGCGGGGCAAACCAGCCGCAATCCGCTGTGATAATGGTCCGGAATACATCAGCGAAGAGCTCAAGCAATGGGCGCAGCAGAAGAGGATTGCGCTGAGGTATATCCAGCCAGGCAACCCGCAGCAGAATGCCTACATAGAGCGATTTAACCGCACTGTGCGTTACGACTGGTTGGGCCATTACCTGTTTGAGTCACTGAATGAGTTACAGGAATTTGCCACGAACTGGCTGTGGGTTTATAACCATGAGCGGCCCAATATGGCGCTGGGCGGCTACACGCCGAAACAGCGCTTGGCACAGGCCGCATGACCTCTACTTTTGAGTGCTCCAAAAAATGGGGGGATTACCATCGGACGTTCGCGTCAATGGACTCTCCCACCATAACGGCCAGCCGCACTTCCCCCTCCAGCTGGCCGATCCTGTTTCACGGCAACAACCGTAATCAAAGCCTCTCGTTCGTCCGATTACGCTTCGCTAATCGAACCTACAGGGGGGTGATCAGCTGTTATCATTTGAGTCAGTCCCCAGCGCCACCACGCCCAAGAGGAAAGTCATGGATATACCTGCCGCCCCGTCCCCCGCCATCTGCCAGCAGTGT
This sequence comes from Aeromonas sp. R10-2, assembly GCF_040908445.1. NCBI lineage: Bacteria > Pseudomonadati > Pseudomonadota > Gammaproteobacteria > Aeromonadales > Aeromonadaceae > Aeromonas > Aeromonas sp. R10-2. The sequence continues at coordinate 1,449 of NZ_JBFODS010000075.1, forward strand.
CAGGAGCAGGTCGATCTCGACTTCGACTTCACCATGGCCTTTCAGCCCATCGTCGATTGCAGCCAGCACACCGTCTTCGGCTACGAGGCGCTGGTGCGGGGGATCAACAACGAACCGGCGCAGAGCGTGATTGCCCGGGTCAACGATGGCAATCGCTACCGCTTCGATCAGCTGTGCCGGATCAAGGCCATCGCGCTGGCCGCCCGGCTCGGGATGAAGGGGATGCTGAGCATCAATTTTCTGCCCAACGCGGTCTACCGCCCGGAGCGCTGCATCCGCACCACTCTGCAGGCGGCCCGCGAGCATCTCTTTCCCATCGAGCAGATCATGTTCGAGCTGACCGAGGTGGAGCAGGTGCAGGACAGCCAGCATCTTCGCGGCATCGTCGATCACTATCAGGCGCTCGGCTTCAAGACGGCAATCGATGACTTTGGCGCCGGTTACTCGGGCCTCAACCTGCTGGCCGATTTTCACCCCAACATCGTCAAACTCGATATGCACCTGCTGCGGGGCATCGACCATGACCCGACCCGACAAGCCATAGTGCGCCACTGTCTGGCACTGTTTGCCGAGTTGCAGATAACCCCGCTGGCGGAAGGGATCGAGACCCGCGAAGAGATGGCCTGCCTGCGGGAGATGGGCATCAGCCTGATGCAGGGCTATCTGTTTGCCCGCCCCGGCTTTGAAACCCTGCCCGAGGTGGATTTCGCCAGCCTCTAAGCCATATCGGCCAGGGCTGCGCAAACATCCGGCTCCATAGCGCTGGACGACAAGCAGTTTAGCCAGCACCACTGCTATGATGCTGGCACCTGTTCATCAACGACCGAGATATCATGAAGCGCAAAACCATGGCCCTGCTGCTGGGCACCCATCTGCTGGTCGCGGCGGCAGGCTTTGCCGCCGGTGTCTACACCCTGCCGATCCTGATCGCGCCACCCGCCCCTGATACCGAGCAGGTAGCGGCCAGCCAGCAGCAAGCGAGATTCCACGGCACCTTTCGCCGGGATCTGAAAGACAGCGATCGGCTGCACTGGGGGGAAGGCAAGGTGAGCATAGGGCCGGATGCCGTCAGCCTGATGGGCAAGCTGGCCCCCGGGCCGGACTACCAGCTCTACCTCTCCCCCGAGTTTGTCGAAACCGAAGCCGATTTTGCCCGTCTCAAGGATCAAATGGTGCGAGTCGGGCCGGTGAAGACCTTCGACAACTTTATCGTGCCGCTGCCCGCCACCATCGATCCGGCCCGCTACAGCAGCGTGATCGTCTGGTGTGAAACCTTCGGCAAGTTCATCACCGCCGCCCGTTATCAGGATCTGCGTCCGGAGCAGTAACCTCGCCCCAGACCCGCACCATGAAAAAGGGCTGACATCGCTGTCAGCCCTTTGGCTATCCGCCTGCTCGTCATTAACGCTCCGGCTTGGTCATCTCCCGCAGCAACTGATCGATGCAGCCCACTACCTGCTCTGAGTTCTGCTCGATCTCGCGGTAGAGCGCCTCCGCCTCTTCATGCTTGTGCTGATTTTTCAGCTCGATAATCTGCTGGATCACCTGATGCAATCTGGCGTGGGGGGCGGCCATCGCCCTGAAGGCGGGTTGATCGCCACAGCATGCCTGCCCTTCGCTAAAGTACCAGTGGCCAAGGCGGCACTCCTTGTCACTGACCGCCTCGCTGCGCGACAGCCCCTCCTGCCCATCCAGATAGGAGCGCACCCGGGTCTTCCAGCCCATGTGAGCGGCGCGGGCGCGACTCAGCACCATCCGCACGTTGGAACCATCCTGGAACTGCCCGGCCAGATCCCCCAGCTTGTCCACCAGGGTCGCCACATGGCTGGCGATATGGGCGGTATCCCGCGCCACCAGCGTGGTGGCCTGGGAGATCTCGTGGACGCTGACGATATTGCGGGTGATCTCGTCGCTCACCGACGATTGCTCCTCCGAAGCGGCAGCGATCTGGGTGTTCATGTCGCGAATGCTGTTGACCGCCCCCTTGATCCGGCCGAGGGCTTCTCCCGCCTGATTAGCCCGCTCCACCGACTCCCCCGCTCGCGAGACGCTGTGTTCGATCATGGTCACCGTGGTGCCCACCGCCCGCTGCAACTGCTCTATGGTGCCGCGGATCTCGGCGGTGGAGTGCTGGGTGCGCCCGGCCAGCGAGCGCACCTCGTCGGCCACCACCGCAAAACCGCGACCCTGTTCACCGGCCCGGGCCGCCTCGATGGCGGCGTTGAGAGCCAGCAGGTTGGTCTGCTCGGCGATGGACTGGATCACCGCCAGCACAGAGCCAATCTGCTCGCTGGCCTTGGCGACCTCTTTCACCGTGTTGCCCGCGCTGGCGATCTCCTCGGCCAGCTGTTCGATCATGTTGACGCTCTGCTGCACCACCTCATCGCCGGTGACCGCCTGATTGTCCGCTTCGTTGGCCGCTTCGGCCGCCTGTGCCGTGTTGTTGGCCACCTCGTGTACCGTGCTGGTCATCTCGGTCATGGCGGTGGCGAGCTGGGTGGTCTGCTCCTGCTGGCGCGTCATGCTGCCAAGGTTGCCCGCCGCACTGCGCGACAGCCGCTCGCTCTCGCCAGCCAGTTCGCCCAGAGTGGCGGTGAGCTGGCTGATGGTGTCGCGGATCTTGGCAACAAAGCCATTGAACGCCGACCCGAGGCGGCGGATCTCCTCTGGCCCCGCCACCGGCAGCTTGCTGCCGAGATCGCCAGAGCCATTGGCCAGCGCCTCCAGCGCCTTGACGCTGTCGAACAGCGGTCGATTAATGCGATTGAGTGCAAACGCCATCACCATGGCAATCACCAGAACCCCGACCAGAGAGATGATCGCCATCTGCCAACCCTGACGCGCCAGATCGGCCGCGACCAGACTGTGATCCCGGGTCAACTCGATGATACCGACCACCTTGCCGGAGTAATCGCGCAGGGGCGCCGCCATCAAAAGCAAATCACTCCCCTGCTGCGTCATATTGACGAAACGTTCCTCACCGGCCAGTACCGGCTGATACCACTCCATCGCCTCACCAAGCCGGGATGTGCCAACCAGCGTCACCAGTTTGCCCTGCTCAAACAGATAGATGGCGAGCTGCACCTGCTTGTCCAGCAGTTGGCCAAACAGCTTTTCATCCAGAGCACGACCGAACTCCACCGAACCGACCGGCTGCCCGCTGAAGGTGACCGGCACGACCCCGCGCAAACCGGTACCAGCCACGCCAATCTCCAGCCCGCCAACGGCATGATGCTCACGATTCACCTCAACCACAGTGGGGCGAATGGCAGAGAGGTCATCACCGTGTTTTTCCGGCTTGTGTACCCGATAGAGGGAAGTGGCTGGCGGCAGGTGGAACTGGAACTGCTCGATCCCCTGCGCCTTGATGGCGGGCCAGAGCGGATCAAACAGATTGGCGAGGGTCTGCCAATCCTTGTCGGCCACCGCCCTGGCTGCATCCGGCCGCTGGGCGATCAGGGTCGCCGCCAGCACGGTTTCATGGCTGGTGTTTTTGATCACCGCTTCCACGTTCTGGAGCTGGCTCCGCAGTGCAGCCTGCTCGGCCGCGAGCGCCCGCTGGCGATTTTCAAACAGATTAAAGGTAAGCAGCACCACGGCGAGCAATACGATGCCGCCAATTGCCAGCAGCGTGATCTGGTGACCCAGCTTGCGAGGGGGGAACATAAGACACCATCCTTGACAGTCATACCCAACCTACAGGATGGAACGGTTAAGTCGGGAGTCCATCAGAACTTAACCCTTTGTTGATATTGATCAAACGATTAACAAGCAAAATGCGAGGTGGGTCAAACGGGGGGAATATTCACTCACAAGGCCGAGATCGGCACTGCGAGCCACAGGTTGAAAGTAACCCGCCCATAAACAAAAACCCCCTCGTGACAGAGGGGGTTTTTCGTGTTGGCAACGGGTGCGGATTAACGCAGCGGTTTGACCGAGCGACGGACGATCAGCTCGGGCTGTACCGTCATCGATTCCACTTCCAGCTCCTTGTTGCGGATCCGGCTGACCAGATGCTTCACCGCCAGCTGGCCCAGTTCGGCCTTCGGGTGACGGATGGTGGTCAGCGGCGGGCTGGAGAAGCGCGCCATCTCCACATCGTCGTAGCCGATGATGGAGATATCGTCCGGCACCTTGACTCCCGCTTCCCAGGCAGCGCAAATAGCGCCGATCGCCATGGGATCGTCGAAGGCAAAGACCGCGGTCGGACGAGGCTGCAGGGCCAGGATGCGCTGCATAGCATCGAAGCCGCTCTGGCTCTCGTAGTCCCCTTCAAAGACCTGTTCATCTTTGAGGGTCAGACCGTGCTCGCCCAGCGCATCACGTACCCCGTCCAGTCGCTGTTGAGTGGTCGGCTTGGAGAGCTGGCCAGTGATGCAGACGATGTCGCGGTGCCCCAGCTCCAGCAGATGGCGAACGGCCATGCGGGCGCCGATGCGGGCGTTGTCGTTGATGACGTTGGCGAAATCGCACTCCGTGCCCCAATCCAGTACCACCTGCGGCACATTCTTGTGGATGCGCAGCATGTCGCGCAACGGGGTGTCGATATCGGTACCCAATACCAGCAGGCCATCCACCCGTTTTTCCATCAGCATTCTCAGGTAATGCTGTTGGCGAGGCGGCTGGTTTTCGGTGTTGCAGAGGATCAGGCTGTAGCCCTGTTCGAAGCAGTACGCTTCAACCCCTTGCACCACTTCTGCGAAGAAGGGGTTTACGCTGGTGGTGACCAGCATGCCAATGGTCTTGGTCGAATTTATTTTAAGACTGCGCGCTACCGAGTTGGGCGCGTAGTTGAGTTCTGCCACCGCCTCAATCACTTTCTGGGTCGCGTCTTCGCTGACCCGCCGAGTGTGGTTGAGCACATGTGAGACGGTGGAGATGGATACGCCTGCGCGCGAGGCGACATCCTTGATAGTGGCCATCTCTGTCTCCTGACTGTCAAAGGCGGAACATTAGCAGATTTCCCGAATAAAGGCTTGGTTTTAACGAGCTCTGCCACGGAATTGTCAATGCCGGCTAATTTAGGCGCTCATTTCTGTTTGCGCAAATGGATTGTGGTCAAAATGGGAGCGCTGTCAGAGTAAAATATCGCCAGATTAATCCTCTGGCGTTTGTCAGAATCGCATCTCGTTACCAAGATGTTAAGTCAACAAATCAAAATTAAGCTCTGATTAGCTGAAAATAACAGGTCATTTATTTCAAAATCCGCCCATCCAACCCCCTCTGGTTAGTATCTTTAACAGCTTGTTATTGCCCCGTGAGGAATGATAGAACCATACCTATAGCCGGATGCACGGGATGTAGATCCGGAATGGCACACGGAAATGAAACAATCCACTGATTAAGGGACGAATCAATGCATAAGTTGAGCAAAATCACAGTTGGCGCAGCGGTTTCTTTGGCTCTGTTTGGATCGATCTCCATCGCTCACGCGGCAGACACCATCAAGATCGGTATCGCAGGCCCGGTCACCGGTCCGGTAGCCCAGTACGGGGACATGCAGTTCACCGGCGGCAAGATGGCGGTCGAGCAGATCAACAAGGCTGGCGGCATCAATGGCAAGCAGATCGAAGCGGTCGTCTATGACGATGCCTGCGATCCCAAACAGGCGGTGGCCGTCGCCAACAAGGTGGTGAACGATGGCGTCAAGTTCGTGGTCGGCCACCTCTGCTCCGACAACACCCTGCCCGCCTCCGACATCTATGAAGACGAGGGGATCCTGATGGTCACCCCCGCCTCCACCAACCCCAAGATCACCGAGCGCGGTTACCAGCTGACCCTGCGCACCATCGGCCTGGATAGCGATCAGGGCCCGACTGCCGCCAAGTACATCATCGAGCAGGTCAAACCCCAACGCGTGGCCGTTATCCACGACAAGAAGCAGTACGGCGAAGGGATCGCCTCCAGCGTCAAAGCGGCGCTCGACAAGGCTGGCGTGAAAGTGGTGGCCTTTGAAGGGATCACCGCCGGTGACAAGGACTTCTCCGCCCTGATCGCCAAACTGCAGAAAGAGAACGTCGATTTCGTCTACTACGGCGGCTACCACCCGGAGCTGGGTCTGATCCTGCGTCAGGCTGGCGAGAAGGGGCTGAAAGCCAAGTTCATGGGCCCGGAAGGAGTGGGTAACAAGGATATCTCCGCCATCGGTGGCCCGGCTTCCGAAGGCCTGCTGGTGACCCTGCCGAACAAATACGATCTGGTACCTGCCAACGCCCCGCTGGTCGCTGCGTTCAAGGCCAAGGGTCAGGACTCCTCCGGCCCGTTCGTCTGGACTACCTATGCCGCGGTGCAAACCCTGGCAGCCGGTATCGCCAAGGCGGGTGAAGATGACCCGGCCGCCGTGGCCGCCGCCATCAAGGCTGCGCCGATCGATACCGTGATGGGCCCCCTGACCTGGGCACCGAACGGTGACCTGAAAGGCTTCGAATTCGGTGTGTTCCAGTGGCACGCTGACGGTACTTCCAGCCAAGTCAAATAATCTGCCGATCGGGGGTGAGTACGCTCACCCCCTCCTCTCTTTGCGGGCAAGTACAGGGAACGCAGTATGTCCGAACACCTCCTCTATCTGGTTCAGCAACTGCTGAACGGATTAACCATAGGCAGCACCTATGCGTTGATCGCCATTGGCTACACCATGGTCTATGGCATCATCGGCATGATCAACTTCGCCCACGGCGAGGTGTACATGATCGGCTCCTATGTCGCGTTTATGGTGATGGCGGGGCTCATGATGATGGGCATCGACAGCACCTTTCTACTGCTGGGAGGCGCCTTCCTGGTCAGTATTATCATCACCGGCACCTATGGCTGGAGCATCGAGCGGGTCGCCTACCGGCCACTGCGCGGTGGCAACCGGCTGATCCCCCTCATCTCCGCCATCGGCATGTCGATCTTCCTGCAGAACATGATGCGGATGGCACAGGGCTCACGGGATATCGCCATGCCCAGCCTGATCTCAGGTGGCTGGACCCTGGGGGGTGAGGATGGTTTTCAGGCCAGCCTCTCCTATATGCAGCTGATTATCTTCGTGGTGACTTTCATCACCATGCTGGCGCTGACCCAGTTCATCGGCCGCTCCCGCATGGGCCGCGCCTGCCGCGCCTGTTCGGAAGATATCAAGATGGCCAACCTGCTGGGCATCGACACCCACGTAGTCATCTCCATCACCTTCGTGCTGGGGGCCGCGCTGGCTGCCGTCGCCGGGGTGCTGCTCGGCATGTATTACGGCGTCATCAACCCCTACCTCGGCTTTATGGCCGGTCTGAAGGCCTTCACTGCCGCTGTATTGGGCGGTATCGGCAGCATTCCGGGCGCCGTACTGGGCGGCCTGCTGCTCGGCGTGGTTGAAGCGCTCACCGCCGGTTATCTCAGCACCGAGTACAAGGATGTGATGGCGTTTGCCCTGCTCATTTTTGTGCTGCTCTTTATGCCGACCGGCATTCTGGGTCGTCCGGAAGTGGAGAAAGTGTGATGAAACATCAATTTATCCACGCCTGTATCGCCAGCCTGGTGCTGCTGGTGCTCTCTTTCTGGCTGCTCGGCTTCAAGCTGGAGACCGATGGCTCCAGCCTGCAGGTAGTGAGCCGCCTCGATGTGTCGCTGGCCTGGCTACTGGGGGGCGCCACCCTCGTTTTCTGGTTCCAGATGCTGCGCGGCCAGATCGCCAAGCTGTTTCAGGCCTCCATCAGCGGCTTCTCGGTCGGCTTTACCAAGCTGGTGCTACCGAGCCCGGAAGAGGCGCCCAAGCTCTATAACCTCACCGCCGTGCTGGTGCTGCTGTTCGCGGTGAGCTGGCCCTTTATGGCCTCCCGCGGCGCCATCGATCTCGCCACCCTCACCCTGATTTACATCATGCTGGGGCTGGGGCTGAACGTGGTGGTCGGCCTCGCCGGCCTGCTCGATCTCGGCTATGTCGGCTTCTACGCGGTCGGTGCCTACAGCTATGCCCTGCTCAACACCTACTTCGGACTGAGCTTCTGGGAGTGCCTGCCCATCGCCGGGCTGATGGCCGCTACCTTCGGCTTCCTGCTCGGTTTCCCGGTGCTGCGGCTGCGGGGGGACTATCTGGCCATCGTCACCCTGGGTTTTGGCGAGATCATCCGCATCCTGCTCAACAACATGACCACCCTGACCGGCGGCCCGAACGGGATCTCCGGCATTCCCAAACCGACCCTGGGGGGGCTGGAGTTCAACCGCACCGTCAAGGATGGGGGCTTTGATACCTTCCACAACTTCTTCGGCATTACCTACAACGCCAACCACAAGGTGATCTTCCTCTACCTGATGGCGCTGGTGCTGGTGGTGGTGACCCTGTTTGTCATCAACCGTCTGCTGCGCATGCCCCTTGGCCGCGCCTGGGAAGCGCTGCGGGAAGATGAGATCGCCTGCAAATCGCTGGGGCTCAACCCCACCATCATCAAGCTGACCGCCTTCACCATAGGCGCCACCTTCGCGGGCTTTGCCGGCAGCTTCTTTGCCTCCCGGCAGGGCTTTATCAGCCCGGAATCCTTCGTCTTTATCGAGTCGGCCATAGTGCTGGCGATTGTGGTGCTGGGCGGTATGGGCTCCCAGATCGGGGTGGTGCTGGCTGCCATCGTGATGACGGTGCTGCCGGAGCTGGCCCGCGAATTCAACGAGTACCGCATGCTGATGTTCGGCCTCTTGATGGTGTTCATGATGATCTGGCGGCCACAAGGATTGCTGCCGATGACCCGTCCGCATCTGGAGTTGAAGAAATGAGTACACATCAGAAGTTAATGGAAGTCTCTGATCTGTCGATGCGCTTTGGCGGCCTGCTGGCCGTCAACGGGGTCAAACTGGATATCGACAAGGGCGAGGTGATCTCCATCATCGGCCCCAACGGCGCGGGCAAGACCACCATCTTCAACTGCCTGACCGGCTTCTACAGCCCGAGCGGCGGCACCATCCGCTACAAGGGTGAGGAGATCCAGGGGCTGCCCGGCCACCTCATCGCCCGCAAGGGGATTGTGCGTACCTTCCAGCACGTGCGGCTGTTCAAGGAGATGACGGCGGTGGAGAACCTGCTGGTTGCCCAGCACCAGCACCTCAACACCAGCTTTATCGCCGGTCTGTTCAAGACCCCGGCCTTCCGCCGTGCGGAGCAGGAGGGACTGGAGCGGGCCGCCTTCTGGCTGGATAAAGTGGGCCTCAAGGATCTCGCCAACCGCGCCGCCGGTAATCTGGCCTATGGTCAGCAGCGTAGACTCGAGATCGCCCGCTGCATGGCGACCCGTCCCGAGCTGCTGATGCTGGACGAACCGGCCGCCGGTCTCAACCCGAAGGAGACCGACGAGCTGGACGAGCTGATCATGAGCCTGCGGGACGAATTCGGGGTCTCGGTGCTGCTGATCGAACACGATATGAAGCTGGTGATGGGCATCTCCAACCGTATCTTCGTGGTCAGCCAGGGCACCCCGCTGGCCCATGGCAAGCCGGATGAGATCCGCAATAATCCGGCAGTGATCAAGGCCTATCTGGGCGAGTCGTAAGGACAAAAAGATGTTAGAACTTCGCAACGTATCGACCCACTACGGCAAAATTCAGGCACTGCACGATGTCAGCGTCGAGGTGAAAGAGGGGGAAATCGTCACCCTGATCGGCGCCAACGGCGCTGGCAAAACCACCCTGCTGATGACCCTCTGCGGTGAACCCAAGCCCAGCAGCGGCTCCATCTGGTTTGAGGGGGAACAGATCAGCTCCCTCACCACCGCCCGCATCATGCGCAAGGATATCGCCGTAGTGCCGGAGGGGCGTCGCATCTTCGCCCGCCTGACGGTGGAGGAGAACCTGCTGATGGGCGCCTTTTTCGTCGACAAGGCAGAGCAGCATGGCCTGCTGGATCAGGTGTTTACCCTGTTCCCACGCCTGCACGAGCGGCTGGAACAGCGCGCGGGCACCATGTCCGGCGGCGAGCAGCAGATGCTGGCCATCGGCCGTGCCCTGATGAGCAAACCGCGCCTGCTGCTGCTGGATGAACCCTCGCTGGGGCTGGCCCCCATCGTCATCCAGCAGATCTTCGACACCATAGAGCTGTTGCGGCAGAAGGGGATGACCATCTTTCTGGTGGAGCAGAACGCCAACCAGGCGCTCAAGCTGGCCGACCGCGGCTATGTGCTGGAGAACGGCCACGTGGTGCTGCAAGACACAGGAGCCGCCCTGCTGGCCAACCCGGCAGTGCGGCAGGCCTATCTGGGCGGTTAACCCACTGACCAGCATGCCATATCGACAAGGGAGCCGCAGGCTCCCTTATCTTTTGTGGGGTTAGTTTGCGCCCAAGCTTGCGGTACACTGGCCCGTAATCAACCTATTCGCAGGACATCCCGATGGACCAGTTTGCCCATATCAATGCCCATGATGCCCACCAGAAACTGAGCGCGGGTGAAGCCCGTCTGGTGGATATTCGCGACCCGCAATCCTTTGAAGCGGCCCACGCGGTCGGCGCCTTCCACCTCACCAATGGCACGCTGGTGCGCTTTATGAATGAAGTGGATTTCGATACCCCGGTCATCGTGATGTGCTATCACGGCAACAGCAGTCAGGGGGCGGCCCAATACCTGCTGCAACAGGGTTATGACGAGGTCTACAGTCTGGATGGCGGCTTCGAGGCGTGGCGCCGGGAGTTTCCCATCGAGGCAGGCGAGGCATGATCCAGCTGCTGGTGCTCGACAACGCCCGCATGGCGCAGGCGCTGGTGGACTATCTGGCGACCCTGGGCATCTCCTGCGAGCTGACCCAGTCCGAGCTGGGGGTCACCATCTGGCTGGCGGACGAGCAGCGCCTCGCGCAGGCCCAGCTGGAGGTGAAGCGCTTTCTGGCCGAGCCTGGCCACCCGCGCTATATGGAAGCCTCCTGGCAATCCGGCCGCGCCGATGCCCGCATCGACTACAGCAAGGGGATGACGGATCCCATCACCGATTTCCTTCATCAGGCGGGGCCACTGACGCTGGTGGTGATCATCGCCTGTCTCGCCATCTACGGGCTCGATGCCATCGGCCTGCCAATCTACGATGAACTGGCATTCCACCCGACGCTGGCCCAGTTCACCGACTGGCAGGCGTGGCGTTATTTCACCCCCGCCCTGATCCACTTCTCGGTACTCCATCTGGTGTTCAACTTGCTGTGGTGGTGGTATCTCGGCGGCCAGATCGAGCAGCGCCTCGGCAGCGGCAAGCTGCTGATCCTGCTGCTGGTGGGCGCCGCCCTGCCCAATATCGCCGAGTTCTTTGCCAGCGGCCCGCTGTTTGGCGGCCTCTCCGGCGTGGTCTATGCCCTGCTAGGCTACTGCTGGCTGCGCAGCAAGCTGCAACCGGCCTGCGGCCTGACTCTGCCACCGGCGCTGATGGGCTTTATGCTGTTCTGGATGGTGCTCGGCTTCTTCGACATGCTCGGCACCAGCACCGCCAACATCGCCCACCTGACCGGCCTGCTGGTCGGCCTGCTGCAAGGCTGGCTGGATCGCAACCACCAACCGGACTGATTTTTCAGCAGCCGCAGAAACGAGAACGCCGCCCCGAAGGGCGGCGTTTGCTTGCCAGCACAAATGGTAAAAAGCCGCCGCGATCTCGGCAAAGTGAGGGAATTGTCGGTAGAATGTCCGCCAACGCTTAAGGAGGACATCATGATCGACCCGAAGAAACTGGAAGAGATCGCCAAGCAGGTGCACAACTCCCTGCCGCCCGGCATTCGCAGCATGGGTGAAGAGGCCGAGAAGAAGATGCGTCAGGTATTGCAGGCCCAGCTGGGCAAGCTGGATCTGGTCAGCCGCGAAGAGTTCGACGTGCAGACCAAGGTGCTGCTGCGTACCCGTGAAAAACTGGCCGCCCTCGAAAGCAAGCTGGCTCAGCTCGAGCAGCAGCTCGGCGCCAAAGGCGAATAACGAAAACCCCAGCTCGGCTGGGGTTTTTGCTTTGAATTGAACCTGTAAAAAGCATCACACCTGAAGCAGATACCAGGCTCGCTTGCCGCGTGCCTTGGCCTCATACATGGCACGGTCGGCCACCTCCAATGCCTGCCGGAAGCTCAATGGCTCCTCCTCCCACAGGGCGATTCCGATACTCAGCCCCACCCGTTGCGGGCAACCGGGTTTGGGCACATAGCCGTGCATCCGGCTGATCAGGGCGTCAGCCAGTTGCACCAGGCCATGGCTCGACACATCCCGGTGCAGATGCACCACAAACTCGTCGCCGCCGTAACGGCCACATAGCGCCGAGCCAGGCATAATAAGGCGCAGCCAGTCCGCCATCTGCTGCAACACCAGATCGCCGCAGGCGTGGCCCAGCTGGTCGTTGATCCCCTTGAAATCATCCAGATCGATAAAGAGCAGCGCCCCCGCTCCTTGCGGCTGCAGCTGGGCAAACGCCTTGCCAAACCCCTGCCGGTTGAGCAAGCCGGTCAGCGCGTCGCTGTTGGCACGCTCCGCCAGTCGCTGCTCATAAGCCTTGCGCTGGGTGATATCGATATGGGAGCCCATGATCCGCAGCGGCTTGCCATCGCCATCCCGATCGACGACCCGTCCCCTATCCCACAGCCAGGTGACCTCGCCTTGCGGATTGATGGTGCGGTATTCGGCTTCATAGAAGGGGGTTTTCCCCTCAAGGTGGGCAAAGTAGCTGCCCATGGCATGGGCGCGATCGTCGGGATGGAGCTTGGCGCTCCACTGATCGAAATGAGGGGCCATGTCACCGGCCTGAAAGTTCTGCAGATTGAAGACCCGCAGCTCGCCGGTGGGAATGGTGCCCTGCCAGAGACAGATGCCGGTGCCATCGAGGGCGGCATTGAGCTTCTCCTGCAACAGGCCGTTTTCATGCTGCAAAGCGGCGATCTCTGCCTGCAAACGAGCCATTTCACCGCCATGAGGGGACGGGATCAGCGTTGCGACCCGCTCGACAGAGCCGGTCTCTCCCCTGTCATCCTCCGCAGATGCCCTGCCCTCTTCACTCAACACTGCGCCTCCTTGTGCTTGCTCTATGGATGCTCTTGTCAATCTCTCACAAAGATGCCATCAGCTACGTTTGATTAGTAGCCATTCATAGTCAAAATATTGAAAAATAATGGGATAACGCCGCGATAATCCAACCATTCAGGGCGATCCGATACTGCGGCAGCCACAAAAAAAAGCCCCCGGCAAAACCGGGGGCTGCGTCATCCAAGCGGGGATCCCGTCAGATAAATTCGTAGGCATCACCAAAGATGCGCTCCGGCTCGGCGCCGAGGATCTTGAACTCCTCCCGCGCGGCACCCGCCATCTCGAAACGGCCGGCGACATAGATGTCGTAGTCGTGGAGGCTGACGAAGTCATCCATGATCGCCTTGTGCACCAGCCCGCTCTTGCCAGTCCAGTCAGCGTCAGGCTCCTGCACCACCGGGATAAAGGTGAGCGGCGCATAGTCACGCTCCCACTGCTGCATCTGCTCCAGTTCGTAGAGCCAGTGAGTCTGACGCACACCCCAGTAGAAGAACACCGGACGCTTGCTGCCCGTGTCGATCAGGTACTCCAGAATGGAGCGGGCGTAAGAGAAGCCGGTGCCGCCCGCCATCAGGATCAGCGGACGGGGAGATTCATCGCGCAGGAACGCCTTGCCAGCCGGCAATTCGACCTCGATCTCCCCCTGCTCGCGCATGCGGGCAAGCACCTGACCGGCGTAGGCGTTTTCGGGAGTGGCACCAATTTGCAGCTCCAGCACGCCCGGGCGGGTCGGCGAGTTGGCGATGGAGAAGGGGCGCTTGTCCGAATCGCTCATCACCACCAGCAGATACTGGCCCGGCTTGAAGCTGATAGCTTGCTGCGGCGTCAGGGCCACATGCCAGATGGTGTCGACATATTCGCGCAGTTCCTCTACGCGGCATTTGATACGTTGCATTCTTGTCCTTGTGGCGGGCTCGCTCGGCCCGCTTCGCTCATTGTTTCACTATGGAGTGACGACCAGCAGCCCTGGCCCCGTCAGTCGAGAATACTCAAATCAGTGCGGATCGCATCACTTTTTGCAGCAAAGCTGTCATGTTTGCCTCATCCGAGGATATTGAGCTCATCCCAGATGGCATCAACCTTCTGCTTCACCGCCTCATCCTGAACTATGGGCTGACCCCACTCCCGATTGGTCTCGCCCGGCCACTTGTTGGTGGCATCCAGCCCCATCTTGGAGCCGAGGCCGGAGACCGGCGAGGCGAAGTCCAGATAGTCGATCGGGGTGTGCTCGATCAAGGTGGTGTCCCGTGCCGGGTCCATCCGGGTGGTAATGGCCCAGATCACATCCTTCCAGTCGCGGGCGTTGACGTCGTCATCACACACCACCACGAACTTGGTGTACATGAACTGGCGCAGGAAGGACCAGACCCCCAGCATCACCCGCTTGGCGTGGCCCGGGTAACGCTTCTTGATGGTCACCACCGCCATCCGGTAGGAGCACCCCTCCGGCGGCAGATAGAAGTCCACAATCTCGGGAAACTGCTTCTGCAGCAGCGGCACGAACACCTCGTTCAGCGCCAGACCCAGCACCGCCGGTTCATCGGGCGGACGGCCGGTGTAGGTGCTGTGATAGATGGCATCGCGCCGCTTGGTGATGTGGGTGATGGTGAAGACTGGGAACTCGTCCACCTCGTTATAGTAACCGGTGTGGTCGCCATAGGGGCCTTCCGGCGCCATCTCACCCGGCTCCAGATACCCTTCCAGCACAATCTCGGCGCTGGCGGGTACCTCCAAATCGCAGCTGATGGCCTTGATCACTTCGGTACGGCTGCCGCGCAGCAGACCGGCAAAGGCATATTCGGAGAGAGTATCCGGCACCGGCGTCACCGCGCCGAGAATGGTCGCCGGATCGGCACCGAGCGCCACCACCACCGGGAATCGCTCACCGGGATGGGCCTCCTGCCACTCGCGAAAATCGATGGCACCGCCACGGTGATCCAGCCAGCGCATGATCAGCTTGTTTTTGGCGATCTTCTGCTGGCGATAGATGCCGAGGTTCTGGCGCTTCTTGTAGGGGCCGCGGGTGATGGTGAGGCCCCAGGTGACCAGCGGCGCCACATCGCCGGGCCAGCAGTGCTGGATCGGGATCTGGTCGAGATCGACCGCCTCTCCCTCCTGCACCACCTGCTGGCAGGGGGCGGAAGAGAGGCGCTTGGTCGGCATGTTGAGCACCTGCTTGAAGATCGGCAGCTTCTCCATCAGCTCCTTGAATCCCTTGGGCGGCTCGGGCTCCTTGAGATAGGAGAGCCAGACCCCGACCTGACGCAGGGCGCCCACATCGGGCTGGCCCATGCCCATGGCAACCCGATCCGGGGTACCGAACAGGTTGGTCAGCACCGGCATGGTGTAGCCTTTGGGATTTTCGAACAGCAGAGCCGGGCCACCCGCACGCAGGGTGCGATCGCTGATCTCGGTCATCTCCAGATAGGGATCTATCTCGCGGGTGATCCGCTTGAGTTGTCCGTTTTGTTCCAGCTGCGCGATGAAATCACGCAAATCCTTGTATTTCATGCAAGTTCCCAACCGGGTTCAGGAGGTCACGCATTATAACCCTGGCTGCCCATCGGGTGTACCCGAATCGGGTAGCAGACTCGGTGCAATGGGTGGCACGTCACGATGGCCGAGGCGTCTGGCCAGTGCAGAGAGCAGCTGGGGCTCGTCCACCTCCATCAACAGACCGGCCACCAGCGCCCCGTATTGACGGTTGGAGAGTTCCGCCAGCAGGTATTTCTGGGCTTGCGGCGGCAAGGGGGAGAGTGCGCTCAGCTGCCGCAGGGCGGCTCCCTTCAACCCCTCGTTGCCACTGGCGGCAATCAGCAGATCGCTGGCAGCACTGCCGTGATGAAAGCGGTTAATGGTGGAGAGTGCGCGCAGCGCATCCTGATCTGCCGGCCGCCGCCACAGCATGCTATAGAGCGCCGGTTCGCCGGTGCGCTGCAACAGATGGAACAACAGGTGATTGTCGGGCAGATAGATATTCTGGCTGGCCAGCGCTTGCGCCTCCCGCATCCAGATCGGCTGCGGCAAGGTGTCGAGGGCCAGCAACAGGGCTTGCTGCTGCATGGCGAGATCGGGGTTACTGCTGTAGTAGATGGACTTTAGCTGGAAGCTGCCCTGGGCAAGCAGCTGCCGATAGCGATGCATCAGTGATTGCAACTGCCACTCCCCCAGCAACTGACGGGCCTGCGCGGCAAAATCATAGACAGGTTGCTGCACCAGAAAACCGTCGACCTGCTGCTCCATGAGCCACTCGGGGGCCTTGTCGGCCTGAGCCTCGACCCACTGTTGCAACGCAGGGGATGCAGGGGTGGTAGCGGGAATATCCCGCAGCAGCTGCAACAGCAGGAACTCCCGCCGCTCGCGACTCAGGGTCGCCAGCAGAGAGTCGATGGCTGCAAATTGCCCCTCCTGCAGACGGCCCGCCAGATAGCGCTGGTGCGTCTGCAACGTCTCGGCTGTCACCCCGACCGGTGCACTCTGCGCGCAGGCTGGCATTGCACTCAGCAACCCCAGCAATAACCAGAAAACAGGCTTCATGACGTCTCCATCCATGTGACATCGGGATCTCATACTACTAGGGCGACCGGAAAACAGATAAACAAAAACCGCGACCAGGGCCGCGGTTTCGTCATTTTCTGACCGGACTTACTTCTGCTGGCGCCGCATGGCGTCGAAGAACTCGTCGTTGGTCTTGGTCATCGCCAGCTTGTCGATGAGGAACTCGATACCGTCGATCTCGCCCATCGGGTGGACAATCTTGCGCAGGATCCACATCTTCTGCAGCTCGTCACCGGAGGTGAGCAACTCTTCCTTACGGGTGCCTGAGCGGGTGATGTCGATAGCCGGGTAGACGCGCTTCTCGGCAATCTTGCGCGAGAGGTGCAGTTCCATGTTGCCGGTACCCTTGAACTCTTCGTAGATAACCTCGTCCATCTTGGAGCCGGTATCGATCAGCGCGGTGGCGATGATGGTCAGGCTGCCGCCCTCTTCAACATTACGCGCGGCGCCGAAGAAGCGCTTGGGACGGTGCAGGGCGTTGGCATCCACACCACCGGTCAGTACCTTGCCGGATGACGGGATAACTGTGTTGTAGGCGCGAGCAAGACGGGTGATGGAGTCCAGCAGGATCACCACATCTTTCTTGTGCTCGACCAGACGCTTGGCCTTCTCGATCACCATTTCGGCAACCTGAACGTGACGGGAAGCAGGTTCGTCAAAGGTGGAAGCGATCACTTCACCTTTCACCATGCGCTGCATCTCGGTCACTTCTTCCGGACGCTCGTCGATCAGCAGAACGATCAGTTCACAGTCCGGGTGGTTGTAGGCGATGCTCTGGGCGATGTTCTGCAGCAGCATGGTCTTACCGGCCTTGGGCGGCGCCACGATCAGGCCACGCTGGCCTTTACCGATGGGGGAAGCCAGATCCAGTACACGGGCGGTGATATCTTCAGTAGAGCCGTTACCCCGTTCCATACGCAGACGTTCGTTGGCATGCAGGGGGGTAAGGTTTTCAAACAGGATCTTGTTGCGGGAGTTTTCCGGACGGTCGTAGTTGACCTCATTGACCTTGAGCAGTGCGAAGTAGCGTTCGCCCTCTTTCGGTGGCCGGATCTTGCCGGAGATGGTATCGCCGGTACGCAGGTTGAAGCGGCGGATCTGGCTCGGGGAGACGTAGATATCGTCAGGGCCTGCCAGATAGGAGCCGTCTGCACTGCGCAGGAAGCCGAAACCATCGGTCAGGATTTCCAGCACACCGTCGCCAAAGATATCTTCACCACCCTTGGCGTGCGCCTTGAGGATTGCAAAAATAATATCTTTCTTGTGCGCCCGAGCCAGATTTTCCAACCCCATGGATTCGCCAAGCTTGACCAGCTCGGACACAGGAGTGTTCTTTAATTCAGTCAGATTCATAGTGGTGAAAGTCTGTAAGCAAGGATTGAAATGAGGAGACAGTCTGCTGGATTGATGCTGATCGGATTTGATTGCCAGGCTGTGGTTAGCAAAGAGTCAGGCAAAAAGGTTAGCAAACGAGCGATAAACTAGCACCAATCGGGATGAGCGTCTAGGTGATAAAACACAAGGAGCGCATTATTGCAATGCGCTCCTCTTTAATTATTACAGGTTGCCGTCCAGGAACTCTTTCAGCTGAGTCTTGGACAGTGCACCGACCTTGGTCGCTGCCACTTCGCCATTCTTGAACAGCAAGAGGGTCGGGATACCACGAATGCCGTACTTGGGCGGAGTATCAGAGTTATGGTCGATGTTCAGTTTGGCTACGGTCACGCGACCTTCGTACTCTTGGGCAACTTCTTCCAAGATCGGGGCAATCATCTTGCACGGACCACACCACTCGGCCCAGAAGTCGACCAGAACGGCGCCATCGGCTTTGATTACATCTGCCTCGAAGCTGGCATCGCTCAGCTGAACAATCTTGTCACTCATCTCCAACTCCAGTCAGTAATTAAGGCTTTATTGACATATCAACAAAGGCAATAGTTGCCCTATTTGAAATGATCCTGTTTATTATTGCAAGCCTAACCTGATAACCTACCGCCATGAGCAAAACACACTTAACGACCGACAAATTCGCCCAAATGGGCCTCGAACCCGAAGTTCTGGCTGGTCTGGAATCAAAGGGATTTCACTATTGCACGCCCATCCAGGCACTGTCTCTGCCACTGCTGGTAGAAGGTCATGACCTCGCCGGTCAGGCCCAGACAGGAACCGGCAAGACCATTGCCTTCCTGGCCGCGACATTCAACTATTTGCTGACTCACCCGCTGACCAAGCCCCGTCTGGTTAACCAACCCAGAGCCATCATCATGGCACCCACCCGGGAGCTGGCAGTACAGATCTATAACGATGCCGACAGCATCGCCGCCTCTACCGGCCTGAAACTCGGCCTCGCCTACGGCGGCGAAGGTTACGACAAGCAGCTGGCCGTGCTGGAGCAGGGTGTCGACATCCTGATCGGCACCACTGGCCGCATCATCGACTACTTCAAGTCCAAGGTGATCGATCTGAGCAACATTCAGGTCGTGGTACTGGACGAAGCGGATCGCATGTTCGATCTGGGCTTCATCAAGGACATCCGCTTCCTGTTCCGCCGCATGCCGCCCGCGACCGAGCGTCTGAGCATGCTGTTTTCCGCAACCCTCTCCCTGCGCGTGCAGGAGCTGGCCTACGAACATATGAACCACCCGGAACATGTGCAGGTAGAGCCGGAGCAGATGACCGGCGTGCGGATCAAGGAGGAGCTGTTCTACCCCTCCAATGAAGACAAGATGTTGCTGCTGCTCTCCCTGATGGAAGAGGAGTGGCCGGAAAAAGCGATCGTCTTCGCCAACACCAAGCATGTCTGTGAAGACGTTCACGCCTGGCTGGAAAACGACGGCCATCGCGTCGGTCTGCTGACCGGTGATGTGCCACAGAAGAAGCGGATGAAGATCCTCGAGGATTTCACCAAGGGTGCGCTCGATATTCTGGTCGCCACCGACGTGGCCGCCCGTGGTCTGCACATCCCTGACGTGACCCACGTCTTCAACTATGACCTGCCCGACGACGCCGAAGACTATGTACACCGTATCGGTCGTACCGGTCGTGCCGGCAAGAGCGGTCACTCCATCAGCCTGGCCTGTGAAGACTATGCCTTCAACCTGCCGGCCATCGAGGAGTACATCCACCATGCCATTCCGGTCAGCAAGTACGACCGTGAAGCGCTGCTGGATGACGTGACCCCGCCGAAACGGGTGTTCCGCAACCGTCAGCCGGTGAACCGCAACATGCGGGATCGTCAGGGCGGTGGCAACAGCAACAACCGTCGTCGTCCGCCGCGCAAGAGCTAAGGACAGGCCCAGTTGCACAACTCGCCTCTCTATGCCGCTATCGACCTCGGCTCCAACAGCTTTCATATGCTGGTGGTGCGCGAGGTCGCCGGTGCCCTGCGCACCGTCGCCAAGGTCAAGCGCAAGGTTCGCCTCGCCGCCGGGCTCGATCCGGAATTTCGTCTCAGCCGTGCCGCCATGGAGCGGGGCTGGGACTGTTTGCGTCTCTTCTCCGAACAGTTGCAGGACATCCCGGCCGACAATATCCGGGTGGTGGGCACCGCCACCTTGCGGCTTGCCACCAATGTCGACGAGTTCCTCAGCGAAGCGGAACGGGTGCTCAACCACAGCATCGAGATCATCTCGGGCGAGGAAGAGGCCAAGACCATCTATGAAGGGGTCTCCTGGACCTCTGCCGGGGAAGGCAACCGACTGGTGATCGACATCGGCGGTGCCAGTACCGAACTGGTGATCGGCGAACATAGCGAAGCAAAACTGCTCAATAGCTTGCACATGGGCTGCGTCACCTGGCTCAATAATCACTTTGGTGATGGCGAGCTCTCCGAAGCCCGTTTCGAGCAGGCGATTGCTGCCGCCAAGGCGGTGCTGGAGAAGGTGGCGGAAGATTACCGCGCCCTCGGCTGGCGCACCTGCGTCGGCGCCTCCGGCACGGTGCAGGCGCTGCAAGAGATCATGCTGGCGCAAGGGAAGAGCGAGCGGGTCACCCTGCCGAAACTGCAGGAGCTGATGGGTCAGGCCATCGCCTGCGGCAAGCTCGACCGGCTGCAACTGGAAGGGCTGGCGGCCGAGCGGCTGACCGTGTTCCCCTCCGGCCTCGCCATCCTGATCGCCATCTTCGAAACCCTCGATATCGAGAGCATGACCCTCGCGGGTGGCGCCCTGCGTGAAGGACTGATCTACGGTCTGCTTGGCAACAATCACGACTGTGATGCCCGGGATCGCACCGCCGACAGCCTGATCAGCCGCTATCAGCTGGATAAAGAGCACGCCGAACGGGTGCGCGATACCGCCGTCGAGGCGTTCAACCAGCTGCAACCGGCCTGGCGACTCTCCAAACGCTACGGTCGCCCAATCTTGCGTTATGCCGCCCTGCTGCACGAGATCGGCCTCTGTATCGAATACAAGAAGGCGCCGCAACACGCCGCCTACATCATCGACAACATAGACATGCCGGGCTTTACCCCTGCGCAAAAGAAGCTGTTGTCGGCCCTGCTGTTCAACCAGCGGGACGAATTCAAGCTGGAACCACTGGAGAAACAGGGTGCAGTCACCGGTCGTCAGGCGATCCGGCTGGCCCGTATCCTGCGCATCGCGCTGATCCTCTGCATGCGCCGTACCCAGGGCACAGTGCCCAGCTTCACCCTGCAGGCAGAAGAGGAGTCACTGACTCTGACCCTGCCCAAGGGCTGGATGGATGAACACTACCTGCGCGCCAGCGAGCTGCGCTTTGAAGTGGAACGCCAGCAGAAGATGGGCTGGCCGACCCGCGTACAGGAAGCCTGACTCAGCAACCTGCCTGTTTTGGAGCCGATCATGCCAGATTATCAACCCATCAGCTGCGATCTCTACGACTGGCTCGAAATTGCTGCCAGCTGGCAACTACCGGTGACCCTCACCAGCCGCGATGATCGCCAATGGGATGACAAGATCCGCACTATCGAAGCCAGCGAAGGGGTCGAGTATCTGCTGCTGCACAGTGGCGAGCGGCTCAGTCTGGCGGATCTGGCGACCCTGCGCCTGAACTGGCAAGGGGAAGAAAAGCTGATCCGCTTCTCGCCAACCAACTGAATCCAATACGAAAAAGGAGGGCCAACATGACGTTGGCCCTCCTTTTTGCATCTGCGGCTCACACCGGCCGTTAACCCGCTGCCAGCGCCGCCATCACATAGACATCGAAGCGGTTGCTCTTGGTTTCGATGGCCATGCTGGGCTTCTGTTCATTGAGCCAGCCGGCGTAGTCGGGGCGTTTCACCACCACCCGCTTGTTCGCCATCTTGAGCGCGGCAGGCAGCAGGGCATCCGCATCAAGATCCGGCCCCACCAGCGACTGGAACACCCGCATCTCCTTTTTCACCAGCGCCGACTTCTGCTTGTGGGGGAACATGGGGTCGAGGTAGATCACCTCGGGCCGCTCCGGCAGCGCCAGCAAGTTGTCCACCGCCGGGCCTTGCAGCAGGTGCATCCGCTCGCTGACCCAGGGGCCAATCTCGGGATCCTGTGCCGCCCGCACCAGCCCGTCCTGCAACAGAGCAGCCACCACAGGGCTGCGTTCGATCAGGGTCACCTTGCAACCGAGAGAGGCGAGTACGAAGGCATCGCGCCCCAGCCCGGCGGTAGCATCCACCACGGTTGGTGTGGCACCGGCCTTGAGCCCCACCGCCTTGGCGATGGATTGACCGCGACCGCCACCAAACTTGCGACGATGTGCCACCGCCCCTTCCACGAAGTCCACATAGACGGCACCCAGCTTGGGCTCGTCCAGCTTGCGCAGTTCCAGTCTATCTTCAGTCAGTACCAGCGCAAACGGAGCCGGAAACTCCACGTCGGCAAGGCGTAAACGCAGGGCGTCGAGCTCGCCATCACGGGCGGGGACTTCACTGAAAACCTGAATATGGGGCATAGGAGACAGACTCATGGCACGTACAGAAGCGGCCATGATAACAGAAGCGGTGGATCAGCTCACGACAGTGAGGTTCATCCCCTGACGGTTGAGAGCGAGGTAATCAATGAGATCGTCATAGGCCAGCGGGCGGCTGAGCAGATAACCCTGGGTGAAGGCACACCCCTTCTGGCAGAGGAAGTTGAGCTGCTCGCGGGTCTCAACCCCCTCGATCACCACCTGCATGCCCAGGTTGTGCACTATGTTGATGATGCCGTCGAGCAACATCCTATCCTGCTCGTTGAAGGGGATATGGCGCACGAAGGAGCGGTCGATCTTGACCAGATCGACCGGGAAGGTGCGCAGATAGTTGAGGGCCGAGTAGCCGGTACCGAAATCGTCGATGGCCAGCTTGCAGCCCGCCTCGCGCAGGGCATCGATCCGCACTCTGTGCTGATCGCTGCTCTCCATCAGCAGAGATTCGGTGATTTCGATGACGATGTCGGCAGGATCGAGCCCGAAGTGCTGGATCACCTTAAGCCACTCACTCGCCTCGGGGTCGATGGTCTGGAACTCCATGGTGGAGCGGTTGATCGACATCTGCAGATCAGGGAAGCCGGATTGCTGCAACCGCGCCAGATCCCGGCACGATTGCCACAATACCAGCGCACCCAGCCCCTGAATCAATCCCGCCTCTTCCGCCAGCGGAATAAACTCGGCAGGGGATACCTGCCCCCAGTGGGGGTGATACCAGCGCACCAGCGCCTCCAGCTTGGCGACCCGTCCGCTGCGATTGTCCCAGATGGGCTGGTAGGCCATGGTCAGCTGCTCCAGCTTGATCGCTTCGGCCAAATCCTGCTGCATCTGGTGGCGCTGGCGCACCTCTTCCCGCATGGATGAGCAGTAGGCACCGAGCAACCGTCCCTGTCGCTTGGCCGCAAACAGCGCCTGTTCGGCATTGCGCAGCAGCTCGTCGCTCTCGCTGCCATCGACCGGACAGAGAGTCATGCCGATGGTCGCGGTCACATAGAGGTGCTGGTTAGCCAGCATAAAGGGCCGGGCGAAACTGCCGATCACCTGCTTGGCAAACACCTCGGCCTGACGGCGGGTGACGATGCCGGGCACCAGGAACGCGAACTCGTCGCCACCGATGCGGGCCACCAGATCTTCGGTGCGCACCCGGCTCACCAGTCGATCCGACACCTCCCGCAGCAGGGCATCGCCAGCATGGTGATCCATGCTGTTATTGACCGCCTTGAAGTTGTTGAGGTCGAGCACCATGAGCGCGAAGCGCTCGCCCCGCTCGCAGAAGCGGGTGAGGCAGCGGCCAAACAGCCAGCGGTTGGGCAGGCTGGTAAGGTTGTCGTAGTTGGCCTGGGTCGCGATCTTCTGCTCGGCCACCTTGGTCTGGGAAAGATCGCTGAAAATGGCGATATATTGCTGGATTTTGCCAGCTTCGCGCAGGGTGCTGATCATCAGCTGCTGCGGATAGAGCTTGCCGTTCTTGCGCTTGTTCCACACTTCGCCACGCCACACCCCCACCCGCTCCAGCGCGTGGTACATGTCGGCATAGAAGGTCTGATCGTGCAGCCCGGACTTGAGCATGCTGGGACGCTGGCCCCGCACCTCGTCGCTGCTGTAGCCAGTGATCTGCTCGAAGGCCGGGTTGACCGAGATGATGCGGCTGTCGGCATCGCACACCAGAATGGCCTCGGAGAGGTTGTCGTAGACCCGGTGAGAGAGCTTGAGCTGCTCCGCATGACGCTTGAGGGGATCGATATTCTCCAGCAGCACCATCAGGTAGTCCGGCTGCTGCTGCTCGTCGCGGATCAGGGTGACAGTTACCCGCCCCCACAGGATCTCGCCCCCCTTGCAGAAGTAGCGCTTCTCCTGGGTGAAACTGCTGCGCTCGCCGCGCCGGATCTCTTCGTAGCACTCAAGGCTGCGCTGCCAATCCTCCGGGTGATTGATGTCGGAGATGGAGCGATGAAGCAGCTCGTCGAGGGGATAACCCAGCATCTTCTCGATGGCCGGGTTGGCCCAGAGAATACGGCCGGTGAGATCGAGTTTGCCGATCCCCACCGGGGCCTGAAACAGCATGCTCTGCAGCACATGAGGGGTATCAGGCAAGAGTTGCGGCAGCTGGCGTTGCAGCATCAGCGCCAGTTCGCGACCGGCCAGCGGCCCCAGTAACCGGAGCAGCCCCATCACCTTGGTCATTTTGGCCTGCGGCTGACGATAGAGCAGACAGCAGATACCTATGGTCTCGCCATCCGCATCCTTGAGGGCGATCCCGGCGTAGGCCTGGGCTTGCCACGCATCGGCAAGCGGCATCGCGGGGAATAGCTGCAACAGACGATCGCTGAACCAGGCTTCCCCCTCCTGCCAGGTAACGGCATCGGGAGAGTCAGTGATTGGCAGTGTCAGGGTATCGGGGTCAAGAGAGGAGGGATGGGCAGCCTGAACCGTCAGGTGGGTAGCATTTGATTCCCTGCTGGCGATCAGGACGACATCAGCCATCACAGCAGCGGCGATTTCACTCACAAAGGTATCGAAATATCCCTGGCCGCTCGAATGAGCCAGACTTGAGATGATTTGATAGACGGAATCGAGTGCTCGCCTCATGGCAAGTGGCTTTCTCTCCTTGAAGGTTAGAACACGACTCTACTGAAGAGCCGTGAGCAGTGCAAATATGCAATCAGCAAGATATTAAAAAGCCTTGAAAAAAGGGACCAAAAGGTCCCTTTTTGTCGCAGAAATCACGACTCGATCCCACTATGCCGCAAAACAGTGTACCTGCATGAAGCTCACACAGGCGGCGGGTCAGGAATCTCAGGCGGCGATCCCGCTATGTCGCAGCAGTGCATCCACCTTGGGCTCACGACCACGGAAGGCTCGGAACAGCTCCATCGGCTCCTTCGAGCCTCCCTTCTCCAGAATATTCTTCAGGAAGGATTGGCCGGTCGCCGGGTTGAAGATCCCCTCCTCCTCGAAGCGGGAGAAGGCATCGGCAGAGAGCACCTCGGCCCACTTGTAGCTGTAGTAGCCCGCCGCATAGCCGCCCGCGAAGATGTGGGAGAAGCTGTGCTGGAAGCGATTGAACGCCGGTGGCGTCATCACTGCCACCTGACTGCGTACCTCATCCAGCAGCGCCGGAAGCTGCGCCGGATTGGCCGGGTCAAACTCCTGATGGAGACGGAAGTCGAACAGAGCGAACTCCAGCTGGCGCAGCATCTGCATGGCCGCCTGGAAGTTGCGGGCGGTCAGCATCTTCTCCAGCAGATCGGCAGGCAGCGGCTCGCCGGTCTCGTAGTGGCCGGAGATAAAGGCCAGCGCCTCGGACTCCCAGCACCAGTTCTCGAGGAACTGGCTCGGCAGCTCCACCGCATCCCAGGCCACGCCGTTGATACCGGCGACACCGGCCACGTCGATGCGGGTCAGCATGTGGTGAATGCCGTGACCGAACTCGTGGAACAGAGTGACCACTTCGTTATGGGTGAACAGTGCCGGTTTGCCATCCACCGGGCCGTTGAAGTTGCAGGTCAGGTAGGCCACCGG
This sequence comes from Aeromonas sp. R10-2, assembly GCF_040908445.1. Lineage (NCBI taxonomy): Bacteria > Pseudomonadati > Pseudomonadota > Gammaproteobacteria > Aeromonadales > Aeromonadaceae > Aeromonas > Aeromonas sp. R10-2. The sequence continues at coordinate 27,436 of NZ_JBFODS010000075.1, forward strand.
CTTTTGCAGTGAGCCATCCTGACGATAGCGACGACCCAGGCAGACATCCATCCAGGCGCCGCCCTGCTTGTGCTCGCGGGCGTAGAGGTCGAGGTAGAAGCTGCCGCGCAGCTCATCCTCGGCATCGAAGATATCGTAGAAGCGCACGTCAGGGTGCCAGGTGTCGATGCCGAGGCGCTCGCGCACCTTCATGCCGAACACCCGCTTCACCACCTCGAACAGTCCCTTCACCACCTTGCTGGCGGGGAAGTAGGGGCGCAACTGCTCGTCGGAGATGGAGAACTTGTGCTGCTTGAGCTTCTCGGCGTAGTAGGCGAGATCCCAGGCGGCCAGCTCACTCTGACCATGCTGCTCGGTGGCAAATGCGCGGATCTCCTCCAGCTCGGCTTTGCCTTGCGGCAGGGATTTGGCCGCCAGATCGGTGAGGAAGCTCACCACCTGTTCGGTCTTGTCCGCCATCTTGGTCGCCAGCGACAGCTCGGCATAGTTGGCAAAGCCCAGCAGCTGGGCCAGTTCGCGGCGCAGGGTGAGCAGCTCGCTCATGATGGCGGAGTTGTCCCACTTGCCCGCATTGGGGCCCTGATCGGAGGCGCGGGTGGTGAAGGCCTCATACATCTCGGCGCGCAGCTCGCGGTTGTCCGCGTACATCATCACCGGCAGGTAGGAAGGGATATCCAGAGTGAACAGCCACCCCTCTTTGCCTTTAAGTTCAGCCATCTGACGGGCAGCGGCACGCACGCTGTCGGGCAGACCGGCCAGTTCGGCTTCATCGGCCACCAGCTTGTGCCAGCCCTGGGTGGCATCCAGCACGTTGTTGCTGAAACGGGATGCCAGCTCGGAGAGGCGGGCCTGAATTTCGCCGTAGCGCTGCTGCGCCTCGGCAGGCAGACCGATGCCGGAGAGGCGGAAGTCACGCAGGGTATTCTGGATCTCCTTGCGCTGGGCACCGCTCAGCAGCGGGAAATCATCGCTCTGGGAGAGGGCCAGATAGGCCTGATAGAGCCCTTCATGCTGACCGACATAGGTCTGGAATTCGGAGAGCAGCGGCAAGCAGGCGTCATGGGCCTCGCGCAGCGCTTCGCTGTTGAGTACGGAGTTGAGGTGGCTGACCGGTGACCAGATCCGTGACAGACGGTCATTTACCTCTTCCAGCGGGGCAATCAGGCTATCCCAGGTATGGGGATCACGCTGGGCCAGCACATCGCTGATCTTCTGCTTGCAGTCAGCAATCGCCTGCATCACGGCAGGCTGAACCTGCTCCGGCTTGATCTGGCTGAAAGGGGGCAGTGAATCCATTGTCAGCAAAGGGTTATTCATCCCGGTTACCTCTTGTTTGGTCTTGAACAGACCGCTTTAGCAGCTCTGTATGGCTTTCTAACATGTGGCCAAGCCACGCAATAATCAAGCGGGAATCCGCCGCAACCCTGTACTTTTCCAGCCATTGCGACCCGGATCTCTGCCGTTGCTGCAGTTTTGCCATCAACAGCCAGTAACAGGATGAATCTGTGGGCCTTTTTTGGCTCTTATCGCTACTTTCAAGGGGCAAAAAGCCGCCATTTACCGGCGCCACAGCTGCCAGCCAAGTACCCTCATGCTCAATCATGGAAACGGATAAAATGTGGGGGCGTGTAACAAATTATCAATATTTTTCAGTTAATTAGAATCAAAACCAACTATTGATTAATTTATTTTCAAGCATCTATCATAGGCAACCTGCCATGCAGGTCACTTGATTCTCTGTGCTGCACAGAAATCGGGTGAAAAAGGCAAAGTGACCCGAAAGGGCGCGACGCAAAGCCACCGGTCTAAGGGAAAACACCTATGACAGCGGGGCTGCCCCCGGGGACGTCCGATCACAATCGACGCCCCATTTGCACCGTACGGAGAGACGATGAACAAACTCAAATTATCCCTGCTTGGCTGCCTGCTCGGCATGGGCGCCCCCATGGCATATGCCGCCAGTGCCGGTCAGGCGATGGTCAACCCCCAGTCCGGCGTAGTAGTCGGCTATTGGCACAACTGGTGTGACGGCTCGGGCTACAAGGGCGGTATCGCCCCCTGCGTCAAGCTCGATCAGGTCAACCCGCAATACAACGTGGTCGATGTCTCCTTCATGAAGGTCTATGGCAGCGATCCCATCCCCACCTTCAAGCTCGACCCGGCCATCGGCATGAGCGAAAGCCAGTTTATCGAGCAGATTGCCGAGCTGAACCGTCAGGGCCGTGCCGTGCTGCTGGCGCTGGGCGGTGCCGATGCACACATCGAGCTGCGCAAGGGTCAGGAGCAGGCCTTTGCCGACGAGATCATCCGTCTGGTGGAGACCTATGGCTTCGACGGGCTGGATATCGATCTGGAACAGGCCGCCATCACCGCCGCCGACAACCAGACCGTGATCCCGGCGGCTCTGCGTCTGGTCAAGGATCACTACCGCGCCCAGGGGAAAAACTTCCTCATCACCATGGCGCCGGAGTTCCCCTATCTGACCCAGACTGGCGCCTACATCCCCTATATCCGCAATCTGGAAGGCTACTACGACTGGATCAACCCCCAGTTCTACAACCAGGGTGGCGACGGTATCTACATCGATGGCATCGGCTGGATTGCCCAGAACAACGATGCCCTGAAAGAAGAGTTCATCTACTACATGGCGGATTCGCTGAGCAACGGAACCCGCGGCTTCTACAAGATCCCCCATGACAAGCTGGTGTTCGGCATTCCGACCAACATCAACGCCGCCGCCACCGGCTATGTGCAGGATCCGCAGAAGCTCTACAACGCCTTCAACCGCCTGAAGAGCGAGGGACAACCGCTGCGTGGCGTGATGACTTGGTCCATCAACTGGGACATGGGCCGCAACGCCGCCGGTCAGTCCTACAACGAATCCTTCATCAAGAGCTACGGCCCCTTCATCCACGATCAGGAGATCACGCCCCCGGTCGACAACGGCAAGCCGGTGTTCAGCGGCCTGAGCGATACCCGCATCAAGCAGGGTACCGCCTTTGATCCGCTGGCAGGTGTCAGCGCCAACGACAAGGAAGATGGCGACCTGACTGGCCAGATCCAGGTAGAAGGCTCGGTAGACAGCCAGCGCATCGGCCTCTACCCCCTAACCTACAAGGTGAGCGATCGCGACAACAACGTCACCGAGCAGGTACGCACCATCGAGGTCTACAGCATGAAGCCGGTGTTCAGCGGTGTTACCGACACCACGCTGGAACTGGGTACCGCTTTCGATCCGATGACCGGCGTCAGCGCCCATGATGAAGAAGATGGCGACCTGACCGCCCAAATCAAGGTCAGCGGCAGCGTCGACAGCAGCAAGGTCGGCCGCTACACCCTCACCTATCAGGTGAGCGACAGCGCCGGTCAGCAGGTAACCCAGCAGCGCAACGTGACCGTCAGGGAGCAGGGCGCCGTCTGTGAAAACAGCTGGGATGCCAAGAAGGTCTACGTGGGCGGCGACATCGTCAGCCACAACGGCAAGAACTGGCTGGCAAGCTGGTGGACCCAGAACGAAGAGCCGGGCACCACGGGTGACTGGGGCGTCTGGCGCGTACAGGGCGACAGCGACTGCGGCGGGACAACGCCACCCGCCGAAGGCAGCAGCGACTTCACTGTCAGCGCCATGGGTTCCGACTACACCATAGTTAACGGTCAGGTCTCCATCCGCTTCAACATCACCACCGCCAACCCGGTGCAGATCTCTGCCACGCTGGAGCAGAACGGCCACAGCTATGGCAACACCACCAGTCTGGTGAACGGCACCAGCGCGCTGGTTTTGCAGGGCAGCAATGTGACCGATGGCAGCTATGAAGTAGTGATCAACGGTCTGGCAGATGGCCAGCAGCCGGTGGTACAGCGCTTCTCGGTTGCGCTGACCGAAGAGAGCAGCGGCGGTGGCGAGGGTGACTACCCGGCCTACGCCCCCAACACCAGCTATCAGGCCGGTGATCGGGTCAGCAATGCCGGTGGCAACTACGAGTGCAAACCCTGGCCCTACAGCGGCTGGTGTGGCGGCTCGACCAGCCACTATGCACCGGGTACCGGCTCTGCCTGGAGCGATGCCTGGATCAAGCTCTGACCTTGCCCCAACCACTAACGGGGGCTGACAGGCCCCCGCCCATATCCTGCCCGTCGGCCACGCTGCCGATGGGCAGGATGCACTGACCCGGACGGGTTAGCCCCTCTCTTTTACATGCTTGCCAACCACCAAAAAACGTCCAACAACAACCAAGATAAGGAAATCACCATGCCAAGAACCACCAAGCTTGCCACCCTGCTCGGTCTGCTGCTGTCGGCCCATGTCGTGGCCGATGAACGCGAACAAGCCTATTTCAAACAAACCTATCAGGAGCACTACGAGCAGATGACGGCGCGCCTCGCCGCGCTGCATCAGAGTGCGGCTGACGAGCAGAACGTGATCATCAAGGATGGCAAGCGCCACCTTGCCATCAACGGCCTGCTCTACCCGCTGACAGCGGATAACCACATCCTGTTCGATCTGCCCAAACCCCACTTTTTCGACGAAACAGCCATTCGTAACGTCTTTGATTTCTTCGATGAGGAGTGGGAGCTGACCTGGTACGACGGTGGGGTCGTAGCAGTCAACAAACGCTTTGGCAACTATGACTACGGCAACGGCTGTCTGCTGGAGTACTTCCCCCACGGCCAGATCCAGAATGGCGAACGCACCCGGGTGGTGATGGAGACCAGCTCCTGCAGCGTCAACTCGTTTGCCACCTCGCTGCAATATCTGGACAAAGGCGAGGAGCTGACGGCCGACCAGCTGAGGCTGGACGCCAGCCTGATCACGGCGGTCGAGCGCTATCAGGATCGGCTCTATGTCAGCCAGAACGGCAATCCGGGCCATGTGGCCATTATCGATATCCCGAGCCGCCAGCAGATTGGCGAGATCCGCGGCACAGCAACCGGCAGTGCCACGGCCTACAACCAGGTCAGTGAACTGTTTGTCCGCAACAACCTGCTCTACGTGGTCTCGCGCTACTCGCACCGGGTCGATATCTTCGATCTGGCCGATGAACATCGCCATGTCACCACCCTGGGAACCGGTCGGGATTCCGGCAGCAACAGCCTGCACCGCGCCCAGGCCGTCTTTGCCAATCAGGATTACGTGCTGGTGGCCGATGCGCTGAGCGAGATCAAGGTCTACCGCCAGCAGGATGTGACGCCGGAGAACAGCTTCAAGACCCCCATCGCCGGTCGGCTCGCCTTTGAAGGAAAATACAGCCACCGTCTGGTGCAACTCCATCAGGTGGGTGACTATCTCCTGGCCCATACCGCCGGCAAAAACTACTACATCTATGACTTGCGCAAACTGGCTGATGCCATCGCCAGCAACACACTGCTGGCGCCTGAGCAGGTGATCGCAGACAGCAATCTGCAAAAAATCGACATGGATGGCGATCGGCTGGTGGTGAACTTCAAGGACCGCATCGAGTGGCATGATGCCGATACCCTGATCGCCAACGACTTTCAGTTCAAGAACCCGACTTTTACTGTCCGGGAGATCAACCAGCAGCCCGTGGCGGCGCTGAAAGATCTCCAGCTGGCGGGCTCGGCGCTTGTCACCGCCAACGAGCGCGGCCTGGGTTTCAACCAGCTGCTGAGCAAGGAGATCAGCTTCACGGCCGACGAGCAGTTGCCGGCTCGCCCGCTGATCTTCGATCAGCTGATGCCGGCCACAGTCAGCTACATACTGCGCAATGACGAACCCTACGAGGTGCTGATCGATCGCGCCCAGCGTTCGGTCAACATCAATTCGCTGGTCAAGACCGAGCTGCTTGATAACGACACGGTGCGCATCACCAACTATGCCGCCAGAGAGCTGCATGACATCAATATCGAGTCACGCCTGAACGGTATCAACAAGTGGCTGATCCTGGGCCAGCTCGATCGCCTGCCCGCCTATGCCCAAATCACCCTGCCACTGAGCGCCTTTGGCGAGCAGGGACGCTTCAACAGCGCCAGCCGCGATGGCGTGTTTGATCTCAACAACCTGCTCGACAACAGCATCAATCTGCCTGCCCAGTTCGAGCACAGGTTCAGCTCCAACTCGGATCCGTTTGCCCAGAAGCTGGCACGCCTCAAGCCAAGCTGGAACGTGCGCTTCGCCACCAACACCAGCGGCTCCTGGCGCCCCATCAATGCCCTCTACGCCCGCGAGTGGCTGATCATCGCCACCAACCTGGCCTACATGGTCTCGACCGAGGAGTTCAAACACGTCTGGTACAACTTCAAGGCGGTGAACGGCTACGAGATGTTCGGTAATGGCGGCAACAGCTATGTGCCGAACGGGATCTTTACGGCCGCCGATTATGACTACTACTACCACAGCCTGATGAAGCGCCCCTACCTCAACCTGGGGATCACCGCCATGGGGGGCGGGCTGGGGAGTGGTGGCATCACCGGGGTCGATACCTTTAACTTTGTCAGCCACTACTACGGCGGCTGGGGCATCATTGCCCACGAATTTGGCCACGGCTTCGATGGGAAGTCCTACAGCCATGAGAGCGCGTTTGCCCGTGGCAGCCACGGCTGGCATCCCCTGATGACGGGTATGGCCAACTACCATATCCGCAAGGGCGACCTGCCCTATCTGGACGATGATCTCAACGGTTTCCACAAGCCGGAAAACGACATCTATCGCTACAACTCGGTCAGCCAGGGGGCTCGCAAGCACCGCGCTGACAGCCACATGTACTATACCGACCACTACTTCATGCAATTCTCCACCATGCCGCAAGGCTGGGTAGCCAACGGCAGCGACTTCAGTGCCGGGCAGCTGGCGGCCCTGACCAATCAGGAGCGACTGCTGATGGGCTGGATCCCCAAGGAGTCGGAGAAAGGCAATCTCTGCCGGTTCACCTTCCAGGATGACGAACAGTACTACGGCTACGTCGAACAGCGGGCTGATGGTCTGCTCTGTGATGCCGGATCCCTGATCCGTTATCGTCAGCCCGATGGCCAGTTTGTGCCGCTGGTCTCGGCCATCAACCAGTTTGACTGGCTGTCACTCCACCACAAGGGCAAGCTGGATCAGCCAGTGCTGCACCAGAATGGTCGCCAGCTCTGCTACAAGAATGTGGCGGGCTTTTACGGTATCGGCTTCGTCAATGACAACAAACAGTGCACCCAGTTGCCCAACGTCTATCAGACCAATGGCAAGCACTGGCTGACCAGCTCCGGCTGGACCGGTCTGACCTACCTGAGCGGAGACTTCATCCTGCCCACGACCGGTAGCAGCAGTGACTTCACCGTCACCGATCTGGCGGCCGAATATCTCATCGTCAACGGCGCGATCGACTTCAGCCTGACGCTGACCACCGCCAACCCGGTGACCGTCACCGCGACCCTGTTGCAAGATGGCAATCCGGTCGCCACCGGCAGCGCCCTGATCGATGGTCAGGGTTCCCTGCAGCTGGCACAGTCTGGCCTAGCGGCTGGCAGTTACGAGCTGTTGCTGGCGGGCATGGCTGAGGGGAGCAAGCAGGGCTTCGAGCGCCGCTTCACCCTGGCGTTGGTGGAACAGGCACCGGGTGGTGACAGTGACGGTGGTAACGGCAGCTACCCGACCTATGTTGCGGGCACCGCTTATCAGAGTGGCGAACGGGTCAGCAATGCCGGTGGCGACTACGAGTGCAAACCCTGGCCCTACAGCGGCTGGTGTGGCGGCTCGACCGGCCACTATGCACCGGGTACCGGCAGCCACTGGAGCGATGCCTGGATCAAGCTGTAATCATCCGCTCGTGACCAAAAGAGAGCCATAACGACAGAGGGGAGCCATCGGCTCCCCCTCTCGTTTATCTCTTCAACCCGGCTTAACGGGCATCTTCCTTCAGCCACTGCGCTACGCGCTTGGCGAAGTAGGTGAGGATGCCATCGGCCCCGGCCCGCTTGAAGCAGAGTAGAGACTCCATGATGGTCTCCTTCTCTTTCAGCCAGCCGTTCTGGATCGCCGCCATGTGCATGGCGTACTCACCACTCACCTGATAGGCAAAGGTCGGCACGCCGAACTGATCCTTCACCTGACGGATCACGTCCAGATAGGGCATGCCCGGCTTGACCATCACGCTGTCAGCCCCTTCCTGAATATCCAGCGCCACTTCGTGCAGGGCTTCGTTGCTGTTGGCCGGGTCCATCTGATAGGTGGCCTTGTTGCTCTTGCCAAGGTTGCCGGCAGAGCCAACCGCGTCGCGGAACGGGCCGTAGTAGCAGGAGGCGTACTTGGCGGAGTAGGCCATGATCTGGGTGTTGATGAAGCCGTTCTCTTCCAGCGCAGCGCGGATGGCGCCGATGCGGCCATCCATCATGTCGGACGGCGCGACTATATCGACCCCGGCTTCGGCGTGGGAGAGTGCCTGCTTGATCAGGATCTCGGTGGTGATGTCGTTCAGCACATAGCCTTCGTCATCTATGATGCCGTCCTGACCGTGGGTGGTGAACGGATCGAGCGCCACGTCGGTGATGACCCCCAGCTCCGGGAAGCGGGCCTTGAGGGCACGCACGGTACGCTGGGCCAGTCCATTCGGGTTGTAGGCCTCTTCCGCCATCAGGCTCTTGCTCTCCAGCGGGGTCACCGGGAACAGGGCAATGGCAGGCACGCCCAGCTCCACCAACTCGGCAGCCTCTTCCAACAGCAGATCGATGGAGAGACGCTCTACCCCCGGCATGGAGGGAACGGCTTCCCGACGGTTCTCCCCCTCCAGCACGAACACCGGATAGATGAGATCGTTGACGGTCAGTACGTTCTCGCGCACCAGACGACGGCTGAAATCATGTTTGCGCAGACGGCGCAGGCGGCGGCCCGGAAAGGCGCCCGGAAGAGTTGTAGCCATGAATCACTCCTGGAGAGGAAGTTGGAAGAACGCGGCGGAGGTGGCCCGGGTATGGGCCAGCAAGGCCTCGGGCGCTTCACCACGACAGGCCGCCACCACCTGGGCGATGTGCGGCAAAAAAGCAGGTTCGTTGCGTTTCGGGCGCGGTTTCAGATCTCGCGGCACCAGATAGGGGGCATCGGTCTCGATCATCAGCCGACCGGCCGGAATACGCGCTACCTGTTCGCGCAGCAGCTGACCACGGCGCTCATCGCAGAGCCAGCCGGTCACCCCGATATGCAGCCCCAGCGCCAGACACTCGTCCAGCTCCTCGTCGGAGCCGGTGAAGCAGTGCAGCACGGCACCCGGCAGCTTCGGCAACCAGGGACGGAGGATCTCGATAAAACGGGCGTGGGCATCGCGGCAGTGGAGAAACACCGGCATCCCGAGCTCGGCAGCCAGCGCCAGCTGGGCGTCGAATACCGCATCCTGCACCGGACGGGGGGAGAAATCGCGGTTGTAGTCGAGACCGCACTCGCCGATGGCGACCACCTGCGGCAAGGCTGCCAGTTCGCGCAGGGCGGGCAGGGTCGCCGCATCGACACTCTTGGCGTCGTGGGGATGGACCCCGGCGGTGGAGAAGCAGTAGCCCGGCCAGCGGGCGGCCAACTCAGCGCTCTCGCGGCTGCCGTCCAGATCGGTACCGGTGAGGATCAGCGCCTCCACTCCGGCGGCACGGGCACGGGCCACCAGCTCAGGTTGTTCACCGACGAACTGGCTGCTGGTCAGGTTTAAACCGATATCGATCATGGGATGAGACGTTCCGAACAAAAGGAATACATATCAGGTAATTGAAAACCATCTACCGAATGGGGTCTTACCATACGCCTCGAACGGGAGCATGAAAAGAGGAAGGGAGCCTCAGCTCCCCTCGTTCTGCTATTCCTGCGGACGTCGTCATCCTCTCGCCGTCCGGCAAACAGGTGACGAACAGAGCCTCAGCTCTCCCCATCCGGTTGTTCCTGTTGTTCCTCATCCTCTTTCTTCACGTAGAAGCGGGCGAAGAACAGACCTATCTCCCACAGCGCCCACATCGGGATGGCGAGCAGGGTCTGGGAGAAGACATCAGGCGGCGTCAGCAGCATGCCGACCACAAACACCCCGACAACGACGTAGGGACGTTTCTCCTTCAGCTTTTGCGGTGTGGTCACGCCGGTCCAGCAGAGCAGTATGGTCGCCACCGGAATTTCGAACGCCACCCCGAACGCGAAGAACAGGGTCAGTACGAAGTCCAGATAGCTGGCGATGTCGGTCGCCACCGTCACCCCGGCAGGGGCGGTACTGGTGAAGAAACCGAACACCAGCGGGAACACCACGTAGTAGGCGAACGCCATCCCCGCATAGAACAACAGGGCACTGGAGACCACCAACGGCATGATCAGGCGCCGCTCATGCTGGTACAGACCGGGGGCGATAAAGGCCCAGGCCTGATAGAGCAGATAGGGGATCGCCACGAAGAAGGAGACCACCAGCGTCAACTTGATCGGCGTCAGGAAGGGGGTCGCCACATCCGTCGCTATCATGCTGGTCCCTTCCGGCAGCTGGCTGAGCAGCGGCTGGGCCACGAAGTCGTAGATGTTGTTGGAGAAGTAGATCAGCGCCAGAAACACCACGAGGATGGCGGTAATGGAGCGCAGCAAGCGGGTTCTCAGCTCAACCAGATGGCTGATCAGGGGTTGTTCGGCCTGACTCATGGCTTCACCTCCCCTTTTACTGCAGAGTCGCTGACTGGCACCGGCTCGCTCTCCCGCTGGCTGTTAACCGGCGGCACGTCGTGGCTCAGTTGCACCGCAGGCTCCACCGGCGTGACAGGGTCAGCCTGGGCGACCGGCTCGGGGCGCGGCGGACGGATCTCGTTCTCCACCTGATAGGGGCGATTGACCGACTGGGCCGCCGCTTTGAGCTGTTCGATGGACTCCTGCAGCTCGGGGCTCAGGTTGCTCATCTGCAACTGTTCGGCCTTCTTGAGGTCGTTATGCAGCTCTTGCAACTTGAGCTCCTGCTCCAGCTCGGACTTGACCGAGTTCGCGGTCGAACGAATGAGGCGGATCCAGTGGGTAGCCGTGCGGATGGCAACCGGCAGCCGCTCGGGCCCCAGTACCACCAGTGCTACCACACCGATAACGACCAGCTCCCAAAAACCGATATCGAACATGGCTTAGGCCTGGTCTTTGTCTTTCTGTTTGGCGGTCTCACTGCTCTGAGTGGCCGCTTCGTTCAGCTGTTTCGGGGGAAACTCGGCATCTTTCTGCTCGGCCTTGGCATCAGCCGGCTCGTCGGAGAGGGCTTTCTTGAACCCTTTGACCGCCGCGCCCAGATCACCGCCAATGCCGCGCAGTTTCTTGGTACCGAACAGCAGCACGACGATGACTGCGATGATCAACAATTGCCAAATACTGATACCACCCATGATTTTCTCTCCAGAACAGGCGCCTGACGGCGCGGTTGTTGATTAATGGGAACGGGTTCGCAACCAGCCGACCAGCCAGCAGAGGGCTGCACCGGCGAGACTGGCTTGTCCCCACTCAATGTGTTGTTTTTGGGTCAGCAAGAATACACCCGCCAATAGCAGGCTGGCTCCAACCCCTAAGAGGTAGCGGGCCTGCCCCTGCCGACGGCTGTGACGGCGGAACTCGGCAAACATCTGGTCGAAATGACGCTGCTGATGACGAGTCTGACGCAGAGTCTCATAGACCAGCTCCGGCAGCTCCGGCAGCTTCTCCGCCCAGAATGGCGCCTTCTCCTTGATGGCGTTCAATACCGACTTGGGCCCTACCTGTTCGTGCATCCAGTTTTCGAGGAACGGCTTGGCGGTCTGCCACAAATCGAGCTGCGGGTAGAGCTGACGCCCCAACCCTTCCACATAAAGCAGGGTCTTTTGCAGCAGCACCAGCTGCGGCTGCACCGTCATATGGAAGCGACGCGCGGTGTTGAACAGGTTGAGCAGCACGTGACCAAACGAGATCTCGGAGAGCGGCTTCTCGAAGATGGGCTCCAGCACGGTGCGAATGGCGAACTCGAACTCGTCCACCTTGGTGTCTGCCGGTACCCAGCCCGACTCCACGTGCAGCTCCGCCACCCTACGATAGTCTCGGTTGAAGAAGGCAAGGAAGTTCTCCGCCAGATAGCGTTTGTCTTCCCGATTGAGGGTACCGACGATGCCGCAGTCGATGCCGATCCAGAGCGGGTTTTCCGGGTGTTCGTAAGAGACGAAGATGTTGCCCGGGTGCATATCGGCGTGGAAGAAGCTGTCGCGGAACACCTGGGTGAAGAACACCTCCACCCCGCGCTCGGCCAGCAGCTTCATGTTGGTACCGTTGGCCTCCAGCGCCGGTATATCGGAGACCGGAATACCGTAGATCCGCTCCATCACCAGCACCTGCTCGCGGCAGAGGTCGGTAATGATTTCAGGCACATAGAGCGCATCGGAGCCGGTGAAATTGCGCCGTAGCTGGATGGCGTTGGCCGCTTCGCGCATCAGATTGAGCTCGTCGAGGATAGTCTTGCGATACTCCTCCACCACCTCGATGGGGCGCAGCCGCGCACTCTGGGGCACAAAACGGGCAACCAGACGGGCCAGCGCCTGCATCAGTCTCAGGTCGGCCTCGATGACAGGCTCGATGTCGGGACGGATCACCTTGATGACGATCTCGCGGCCACTCTCCTTCAGGCGGGCAGTATGCACCTGCGCGATGGAGGCCGACGCCAGCGGCGTCTCGTCGAAGTCGTCAAACAGGGTTTCGATGGGACAACCCAGGCTCAGCTCGATCTGCTGGCGCGCCGCCTGACCACAGAAGGGGGGCACCCTGTCTTGCAGCAGGGCCAGCTCCTCGGCGATATCCGGCGGCAGCAGGTCGCGGCGGGTCGAGAGCATCTGGCCAAACTTGATGAAGATGGGGCCAAGAGCCTCGAAGGCGAGGCGAATGCGGGCACCGCGGCTGAGATCCGGTTGCTTGTTCTTGAGCCAGAACAGGGAGCGACGGGCCAGACGACCCGGCCAGGGTTGATAGCGGGCGGGCACCAGTTCATCGATGCCCTGCTCCAGCAGGATGGTGATGATGCGATAGAGGCGTTTGAACTCCTTCGGGGTCATCAGGTCACCTGCTGTTCGAAGCGGGCCAGCCGCAGTTCGACGGCCTTGAGCTGCTGGGCCAGCACCTCGACGTCATCGTTGAAACTCGCCACTTCCAGCGGGCCGGGGGCTAGGCGGGCCTCTTCGGTCAGATATTCCGCCAGCTGGCTGCGGGTGCGGCACAGCTCGCGGCCGACCAGACGACGCGCCTGACGGGCACCGCTGAACAGGGTGTGGGCCAGCACGTCGCCGGTATAGCGCGACAGCTCCTCTTCCCAGTCGATATCCAGCTCACCCAATAGCACGCTGAATGCCTGTACCAGCTGGGGATCACCGCTCAGATCCAGCTTCTCCTCGCGGATATAGCGGGTCAGAGCGGACGGGTCTTTCAGCAGACCGAGGGCGGTCAGCGACAGGCTGAGCACCGCATCGGCCTCCCCTTCATGCTGGGCCAGCACATCCAGCCGACGCTCGGAGAAGACAAACCAGAGCGGCTTGAGTTCACGCAGCTCCAACTTGAGCACCTTGCCCACCAGTTTGCGCAGCCGCTCCGGGCTCTGTTTGTCCAGCGCCAGCAACTGGTTGAGGCTGGTTTCGATCACCGCGGTGACCATGGCATCCATCGGCATAGGCAACCTTAAAACTTGTAACCGCGGTGCAGGGCGACCACACCCTGAGTCAGATTGAAGTACTCCACCTGCTCGAAACCGACATTTTCCATCATGCCAGCCAGGGTTTGCTGATCCGGGTGCATACGGATGGACTCTGCCAGATATTTGTAGCTTTCACTGTCGTTCGCGACGATTTCGCCCATTTTCGGCAGCAGTTTGAAGGAGTAGAGGTCATAGAGCTTGGCGATCACTTCACTGACCGGCTTGGAGAACTCCAGCACCAGCAGACGGCCACCCGGCTTGAGCACCCGGAACATGGAGGCGAGCGCCTTGTCCTTGTCGGTGACGTTGCGCAGGCCGAAGCCGATGGTAATCACATCGAAGTGGTTATCCGGGAAGGGGAGCGCCTCGGCATTGGCCTGCACGTAGGAGACGTTGTTGGCGACCCCCAGATTGCGCAGCTTGTCGCGGCCCACTTTCAGCATGGAGTCGTTGATATCTGCCAGTACCACCTGGCCGGTCTCGCCGACGATGCGGGAGAACTTGGCGGTCAAGTCACCGGTACCACCGGCCAGATCCAGCACCTTCTGGCCCTTGCGCACACCGGAACAGTCGATGGTGAAGCGCTTCCACAGGCGGTGGATGCCGAACGACATCAGATCGTTCATCAGATCATACTTGGCTGCCACCGAATGGAAGACACCTGCTACCAGAGTTTCCTTCTCGGTCGCGGCCACGGTTTTAAAGCCAAAATGCGTTGTCGTTGCTTGTTCTGACATCCCTTAAACACCCATAGAGCAAAGAATGGCCGCCAGTTTACCAGAGCCACTGGCGTCCGGACACCTTAAACCCGGCTCGCAACCAACTGCATGCCCAGCACCACCATGGCCAGACAGAGGAAGAGATTGAGACCGATATTGAGCAGCGCTTTCAGATAGGCTCCATGTTGAGCCAGCACTACCGTATCGAGGGCAAAGGAAGAGAAAGTAGTCAGGGCACCGAGGATCCCCACCATCAGCAGCGGCTTCATCGGGTGTTCTACCACATGACCATGACTGATGAGGGCAAATGCCACCCCCATGATGAAAGAGCCCACCACGTTGACCACCAGAGTCCCGTAAGGAAAGTGGCGCCCCAGCAGCAAGGCCATCAGTTCGGCAATCCCAAAACGAAGGCAGGCGCCGATGGCGCCCCCTGCAGCAACATAAAACCAGGTTTGCATGGTGTCACTCCCTCAGGGTCAGGCCGCCATTATGTCGCAATGGCGGCCCTTGTGCCCAGAGGCGGAACTAATCGACATCAAGCCTGATTGAAATCTCAGCGGCGAAAATCGATGGGCTCTGGCTGACCCAGCACGATTTCGGTCTGGGCCGGGCGGGTCTGGGCAATCACCTTGCCGTGGCGGATCGAGTAACGCACCGGCACCTGACGGCGCACCGCATCGAAGCCGTTGTCGGCAGGCAGGATCAACAGGTTGGCCGGTTTGCCCACCTCTATGCCATAACGATCCTGCACGTTCAGGGTGCGGGCGCTGTGGCTGCTGATCAGCTTCAGACCGTCGTTGATCTGCTCGTAGCCCATGATCTGGCAGACATGCAGCCCCATGTGCAACACCTGCAACATGTTGGCGGTGCCCATGGGGTACCAGGGATCGAACACGTCGTCGTGACCGAAGCAGACGTTGATGTTCGCCTCCAGCATCTCCTTCACCCGGGTAATGCCGCGGCGTTTGGGATAGGTATCGAACCGCCCCTGCAGGTGAATGTTCACCAGCGGATTGGCCACGAAGTTGATGTCCGCCATCTTGAGCAACCGGAACAGGCGGGACGCATAAGCGCCGTTGTAGGAATGCATGGCAGTAGTGTGGCTGGCGGTGACTCTATGGCCGATACCGCGCGCGTAGGCGAGAGTTGCCAGCGTCTCGATGAAACGGGACTGCTCGTCATCGATTTCGTCACAGTGCACATCGACCAGAACCTGATACTTCTCGGCAAGATCGAAGATGTAGTGCAGACTTTCGACGCCATATTCCCGGGTAAACTCGAAATGGGGAATAGCACCGATTACATCAGCCCCCAGCTTGAGCGCCTCCTCCAGCAATGCCTTGCCATTGGGGTAGGAGAGGATCCCCTCCTGCGGGAAGGCGACGATCTGCAGCTCCACCCACTCCTTCATCTCTTCCCGCACTTCCAGCATCGCCTTGAGCGCGACCAGATTGGGATCGGAGACATCGACGTGAGTACGCACAAACTGGATGCCGTTGGCGATCTGCCACTTCAGCGTCTGGATGGCACGCTGTTTCACATCCTCATGGGTCAGCAGCGCCTTGCGCTCAGCCCAACGCTCGATCCCCTCGAACAGGGTGCCGGAGAGATTCCAGCTCGGCTCGCCCGCCGTCTGGGTGGTATCGAGGTGAATATGGGGTTCAATAAAGGGGGCGATCGCCAAACCGCCCTCCCCGTCCAGCACCCGACCGGCGACGGCATGCTCGTTATGGGGTTCGATGGCGGTGATGACCCCATCCTGACAGCGGATCTGCCACAACCCTTCCCGATCGGCCAAACGAATATGTTGAATCAGCATTTGCTAGCTTCCTGTACCAGAACCGGCCGCTGGGTGAGGCGAACCAGAATGAAATAGGTGAAGGCGGCGCCCAATACCGCGTTGAGTGGCACTATGCCCGGCAGCCACTTGCCGACAGCTACCCCGACTGCCGTTGCTACCAGCGCCTGCCAGCGCACCGTCTCGAACTGCTGATCGGCAAATTGACGGTAACGCTCACGATTGAGCAGGAAATCCATGATGATAATGCCACCGATCGGCGGAATTGCCGTACTCAAAAAGGCCAGCCAGCCGACAAAGTTGTTGTAAAGCCAGAGGGCACAAGCCGTACCGATGAGGCCGTTGATCACGCTGAGTGGCTTGCTCTTGAGACCGGTAATGTTGGCAAAACCGAGGCCGGAGGCATAGAGCGCGTTGTCGTTGGTAGTCCAGATATTGAGGCCCAGCACCAGAATGGCGGGGATCAACAGCCCCTGCATCAGCATCACTTCCGAGATATCGGCCTGACCGGTCACGGCCGCACCGGCAGCACCGAAGACGAACATTAGCGTGTTGCCCAAAAAAAACGCCACCATGGTAATCATGACGGCGCCCCAGGGTTTGCGACCAAAGCGAACAAAGTCGGCGGTCAGGGTTCCTGCACTGATAAAGGAACCGACCACCATGGTCAGCGCCGTAGTGAACTCGATGGGATTGCTTGGTTGTACCTGCTGCAGTGCAGCCATGCCACCGGTCGAGGTCACCGCCAGCCAGACCGAGTAGCCACCGAGCAGTGCAATGGCCGGTACGGCCACAAAGCTCAGCACCATCAGAGCAGAGATCCCGAAGTAGACGGTCACCGTCATCAAAATGCCCGAAATGGCGATCAGCCAGTTCACATCTATGCCGGTCGCCTTCTGCACCGGCAGGGCAAACATCGCCACGCCCACGCCAAACCAGCCGACCTGAGTACCGCCGAGCAGCAGGGATGGCAGCCAGGAACCTTTCACCCCAAAGGAGTAACGAGCCAGCAGATGGGTAGAGAGGCCGGTTGAGGCACCGATATAACCGAGACAAGCAGTGTAGATCCCCAGCAGCAAGTTGCCGAGCAGTACCGCCTTGATGAAGTCATCGAACACCAAGCCGGTGCCCAGCGCACCACCGGTCCACATGCTGGCAGAGAAGAAGGTCAGGCCTAGCATCACCAGCATCAGCGAAAGCACACCTTTGCGCCCTTTGGCGGGTACCGCCCCCAAACAGTATTCGTTATCCTGCGCCATGCTCTCTCTCCACGTAATAGGCAAAACGCGCCGGATTTTACATGTAAAACGTTTTACGTCAATCAATCATGGTTAAATCTCTGGATAAAACCATCAATAGCAGTCAAATGAGTAACACATTAGGACTCAAACCAGCAGATAAACAGTGTCGACTGCAAGCAGAGGGGGTTGCGGGAATGGGAATGTAAGGGGATATCACAAAAATGACAGATGCAAAAAAGCCTCCCTTTTCAGGGAGGCTTTCTATTTAATGGTGCTGATACCCAGAATCGAACTGGGGACCTCATCCTTACCAAGGATGCGCTCTACCGACTGAGCCATATCAGCACACTAACCGGTAAAGACCACGCTGGGCGTAATCTTGAAATTGGGTGCCTGGCAGTGTCCTACTCTCGCATGGCGAATGCCACACTACCATCGGCGCTACCGCGTTTCACTTCTGAGTTCGGCATGGGATCA
>NZ_JBFODS010000076.1:0-2886 GCF_040908445.1 Aeromonas sp. R10-2
GGTAATCCCCCCGAAAAACTGAGGTGCTCATAAGTAGAATTTTCTCGTATCTTGAACGCAGGAGGTTCTACATGAAAACATCACGCTTTAGCGATGCACAGATCATCGCCATCCTCAAGCAGGCCGAGTCTGGTTCACCCGTCCCTGAGCTCTGCCGTGAGCATGGCATCAGCTCCGCCACCTTCTACAAGTGGCGCTCCAAATTCGGTGGCATGGATGCCTCTCTCATGGCGCGCCTCAAAGAGCTGGAAGAGGAAAATCGTCGCCTTAAGAAGATGTATGCCGAGGAGCGCCTAAAGGCTGAGATCATCTCCGAGGCGATGGCAAAAAAGTGGTGACGCCATCTGCCCGCAGGGAGATGGCGACCAAGGCTGTGGCTCATTACGCCATTTCTATCCGTCTGGCTTGCCAGGTGTTCAAGGTGAGCGAGGGTTGCTACCGTTATCAGCCCGTGCTGGCTGATGAAAACCAGGAGATTGCCGACTGGCTACTGCGCCTCACCGCCAACCAGCGCAACTGGGGTTTCGGACTGTGCTTCCTGTACCTGCGTAACGTCAAAGGCTTTGGCTGGAACCACAAGCGGGTCTACCGGATCTATCGGGCGCTAGAGCTCAATCTGCGGATAAAACCCAAGAAGCGGCTAGTACGCGCCAAGCCGGAGCCGTTGGCAGTCCCTGACCAACCGAATCACTGTTGGTCGATGGACTTTATGCATGACCAGCTCAGCGATGGTCGTTCGGTGCGGTTGTTTAATGTGATCGATGACTTCAATCGCGAAGCACTGTGCATCGAGGTGGATTTTTCCTTGCCTGCCTCGCGAGTCAAACGGGTGCTGGAGCAGGTCATCGAGTGGCGGGGCAAACCAGCCGCAATCCGCTGTGATAATGGTCCGGAATACATCAGCGAAGAGCTCAAGCAATGGGCGCAGCAGAAGAGGATTGCGCTGAGGTATATCCAGCCAGGCAACCCGCAGCAGAATGCCTACATAGAGCGATTTAACCGCACTGTGCGTTACGACTGGTTGGGCCATTACCTGTTTGAGTCACTGAATGAGTTACAGGAATTTGCCACGAACTGGCTGTGGGTTTATAACCATGAGCGGCCCAATATGGCGCTGGGCGGCTACACGCCGAAACAGCGCTTGGCACAGGCCGCATGACCTCTACTTTTGAGTGCTCCAAAAAATGGGGGGATTACCGCTTCGGCCGCCGAGGAGATCAACCGCAATATTCAAGACAGCAACAGCCAGATTGAAGAAGCCCGTAGCCACTGCATCACCACCAGCACCCAGCTTTCGGAAGCAGGAGAAGAGATGTCGGCGCTTGCTACTCAAGCGGAGCAAGCCTTTCAGTCAGCCGTCGAACTGGCGAGCGAATCCGAGCGGATCGGCACCATCATGAGCGAAATTCGCGGCATTGCAGATCAAACCAACCTGCTGGCGCTTAATGCCTCCATCGAAGCCGCACGGGCAGGCGATCAGGGGCGCGGCTTTGCAGTGGTGGCGGACGAGGTTCGCAGCCTGTCGACCAGAACCCACAAGGCGACAGAGCAGATCCAGAACAGCATTGGCCATATCCAGCAAACCCTGGGGGGATGGAAAGAGATGATGCATCTCAATGTGACCAGAACCAACGCCTGCCTCGCCACCACCCGGGCAAGTACCGGCAACCTGAATCAGGTTGTGATCGAGATAGACAAGGTCTCTGATTTTTCAAACCAGATCACCGCCGCTGCCACCGAGCAACAAGCGGTCATCGAGGAGATCAGTCGTAATATCAACCAGATATCCTCGCTCTCTCACGATAACAGTCTCAAAATCGATCAGGTGAGTGAAACCAGTGCCAACTTGCAGAGCAAAGCGAGCCAACTCAAGGACTTAAGCCGGACATTCGGATAGCAACATGCAGATAAAGTCCATGTAAACGAAGGGCCACCCGTCTGGGTGGCCCTGTTGTTTATAAGGCTTAACTGTTGCACCTAAACGTGATCATGACCATTTAAGTTGGAAACTAGCTGATCAATCGATTCAGTAACTTAGCGACACCACAAGTGACATTTAAGTTGGAAACTCGATAGCAATCCTCCGCCTGCTCAACGAACAAGCAGGACATTGAAGTTGGAAACCAAGCTCTGTTTGCCATGATAGTGACCATGTAACTAAATTACAAAACAGCTAATTACCTCTTATGAGCAGTGGCAGGCAGACGCATGTCATTTGTCCGCAGTTAGCAGAGAGGCTACATGCTGGTGTTGAAAGGTGTGGCTGTAGGTATATGACACCACGGGAAGTCAGCCTAGCAGCTCCCTGAGGTGTCCTGACAAGATCGGACAGTCCCGGATCAAGCAGCCTGAGCAGTTCTCCAATACCTCTTGTTAAACTCCGCCGGGCTGACATTGCCAAGTCGTGAATGCCGACGCTGGCGGTTGTAAAAAATCTCTATGTATTCCTGAATCGCTGCCTTGGCCTCCGCTCTCGTCTCGAATCTATGGTGGTGAACCAGTTCATTTTTAAGAGACCCCCAGAAGCTTTCTATCGGGGCATTGTCGAAGCAGTTCCCCTTGCGTGACATGGAGGTCTGCATGCCAAATTGTACCTGGAGAGCCCGGTAAGCCTTGGCACAGTACTGACTGCCCCGGTCTGTGTGATGAATAAGCCCAACGGGTGGCCTCTTCTGCTGCACAGCCCGAAACAGCGCCTGACTGACCAACCCGGTGGTCATTCGCTCTCCCATCGCATAACCCACTATCTCACAGGTAAACACATCCTTGAGACCAGCCAGATAAAGCCAGCCTTCGTCGGTGGCAATATAGGTGATATCACCGGTCCAGACTTCGTTGGGCTTCGTCGGCGCAAAGACCTGACCAAGGAGATTCTCCGCCACGGGC
>NZ_JBFODS010000077.1:0-37442 GCF_040908445.1 Aeromonas sp. R10-2
GGTAATCCCCCCGAAAAACTGAGGTGCTCATAAGTAGAATTTTCTCGTATCTTGAACGCAGGAGGTTCTACATGAAAACATCACGCTTTAGCGATGCACAGATCATCGCCATCCTCAAGCAGGCCGAGTCTGGTTCACCCGTCCCTGAGCTCTGCCGTGAGCATGGCATCAGCTCCGCCACCTTCTACAAGTGGCGCTCCAAATTCGGTGGCATGGATGCCTCTCTCATGGCGCGCCTCAAAGAGCTGGAAGAGGAAAATCGTCGCCTTAAGAAGATGTATGCCGAGGAGCGCCTAAAGGCTGAGATCATCTCCGAGGCGATGGCAAAAAAGTGGTGACGCCATCTGCCCGCAGGGAGATGGCGACCAAGGCTGTGGCTCATTACGCCATTTCTATCCGTCTGGCTTGCCAGGTGTTCAAGGTGAGCGAGGGTTGCTACCGTTATCAGCCCGTGCTGGCTGATGAAAACCAGGAGATTGCCGACTGGCTACTGCGCCTCACCGCCAACCAGCGCAACTGGGGTTTCGGACTGTGCTTCCTGTACCTGCGTAACGTCAAAGGCTTTGGCTGGAACCACAAGCGGGTCTACCGGATCTATCGGGCGCTAGAGCTCAATCTGCGGATAAAACCCAAGAAGCGGCTAGTACGCGCCAAGCCGGAGCCGTTGGCAGTCCCTGACCAACCGAATCACTGTTGGTCGATGGACTTTATGCATGACCAGCTCAGCGATGGTCGTTCGGTGCGGTTGTTTAATGTGATCGATGACTTCAATCGCGAAGCACTGTGCATCGAGGTGGATTTTTCCTTGCCTGCCTCGCGAGTCAAACGGGTGCTGGAGCAGGTCATCGAGTGGCGGGGCAAACCAGCCGCAATCCGCTGTGATAATGGTCCGGAATACATCAGCGAAGAGCTCAAGCAATGGGCGCAGCAGAAGAGGATTGCGCTGAGGTATATCCAGCCAGGCAACCCGCAGCAGAATGCCTACATAGAGCGATTTAACCGCACTGTGCGTTACGACTGGTTGGGCCATTACCTGTTTGAGTCACTGAATGAGTTACAGGAATTTGCCACGAACTGGCTGTGGGTTTATAACCATGAGCGGCCCAATATGGCGCTGGGCGGCTACACGCCGAAACAGCGCTTGGCACAGGCCGCATGACCTCTACTTTTGAGTGCTCCAAAAAATGGGGGGATTACCAACTGAAGAAGCTATAAAAACTGTTGGTTTTTGAGTCATTATTTTCCTCGTGCTTTAAATTTCACTCTTAGTGTATAACAGTGATTAGATGGAAGGCGGCATTAATCCGTTAGCAGAGAATGCCATATAACTCCGTAACATCTTCATCGTCGCCAAGTAAAAATCATTATAAAATCACAAGATTACCATCTTGTTTTTCGTACTTAACGTATTCGCTTGACTTCCTCTATTTTTCGCCGTTTTTAATACTGTATAAAAAACAGCTCTCAGAGCCGTCTTGGAAAGCGCCGCCAAAGCACGCTTGCATGAACAGGTCAGAAATAAACATAAGGCTGTCACCATGTTGAGTCGGTCTTGGTGGGCAACTCTCGCTTATCCATTCCGTCCTGCATGGCTACCGCCCCTGAATTTCAGCCTCCAGTTTGCTGCGTTTCACCAACGGGATGGGGTTGGCATGGCTCATGGGAGACTCCGACGAGGCAAGTGTTGCCAAATGGCAATATTAACTATGGCGCTGTGGAGAGAAAGCTCAATATTTAGAATTTCTGTGCAAGATCAATAAATTAATCAAATGTCACCTACGATTGATGACGCGCCGACATAGCGTGAACAACCATTCTTGAGCTATCCCCATAGAATATTCATGGTCATATCTGGCTTGAACTAGCATAAAACTCTTTGTTATTGTCCGCGCTCCCCGCTGAAACAGCTTATTTATCTATAAATCAACAAGATGGCATTATGCGGTGGCGTCGCGGGGGCATCTGCTATCGGGAAGGAGAGTTATGAAGTCGCAGTTCAAAGTGGCGCTGGCCATGTTGGCCCTGTTCGTCGTCCAAGGCTGCACAGCCCCGGATTCATCCACCAAGCGCAATGCACCCGGCCCGGTGCTGACAGTGCATTACGAAAGTGCCCCCCTGATCCCCGTCACCATCGCCGGTGAGCAGTACCAGTTTTTGCTGGATACCGGGGCCAGTATCACCTTTATCGATCGTCGTCTGGCCAGCCGCTTCAAGGCGCTGACCTTAAGCGAATTGCCCAGGGCCTATCAGGCTGATTTTGCCACTGTGAGCAGCGTTTCGAGCCAACTGGGCAGCGAGCAGCTTGGCTTTGTTGAGCCGCAGCCCTTCTCGGTGGGGTCGGTCACAATTGATGACAGCGAGCTGTGGGCAACTATTGATTTCGATCTCATCTCCCAGTCTCTCGGTAGCCGTATCGATGGCATCCTCGGGATCGACACCATCCGCCGTTTCAACTGGGTGTTTGATCGCGACAGGCATCAGCTCACGGCTTCGCTGACGGCACCGTCGGCAGCCACCTTCGAGCGTTGCATCGGCTATGAAGATAGCTACAACCGCTCCCCGGCCGTGTATCTGACCCACGGCGAGAGCAGCGTGCGCATGTATCTGGATACCGGGGCCGATCAGAGCTATGCCGACCATGCCTTTATCGACTTTATGGCGAGCCAGAAGGCGATCGCTGGTGAAGATGCCACGCCACGCAAAGGGGTGGATGCCAGCGGTATGGTGGAGGGGCGTGAACATATCCTCACCGGCCTGCACTTTGATGAGCGCCAGCTCGGTGAGCTGCGCGTGTCGGAAAACAGCAATGAGCAGTATGGTCTGGGACTGGATTTTGTTAACCGCTTCAATCGCTTTGCGATCATGCCCGGGCGGATGATGCTCTGCTACGACGCCGACAGCCTGGCGCGCAAAGTGCCCCCAATCCTGCGCAATATCGGGGTGCGTTTTGATGGCGAGCATCTGCAGGTCTACTACAGCGACGAACGGGATCTGGCCCCCTATGGTCTGGCCAACGGCGACATTCTGGAGCAGATCAACGGGGTGGCTTATCGTCCCCTCGAGATCGACAAGGTGCGTGAACTGCTCAGCACCGGCAAGCCGGGGTCGCTCAAGTTGCGGATTGTGCGGGAAGGAAAACCGCTGGATATCGCTATCTAGTCAAGGAGGGGCGGCAAGATGAGCCGCCCCCATGAGCCTCAGCCCTTGGTTGGATTTTCCATGCAGGTGAGGGTTGGCTGGCCGTAACGCTCCAGCGTGGCGTCGTCCCCCTTGGTGAAGAAGGTGAGATTTTGCCCTTCATATCGGGCACCGCTGGCGCTGGGGGCTTCATAGGCGAGCACTTGTTGCTGCTTGTCGCCCTCGCTCAGGTTGATCAATGCGGCGGGCAGCTTGGCATCGTTATAGAAGTAGGTAGAGAGAGTGACGCTCTTGCCGCACTTGTAGTTGACCGGTGCCGGCACCATCAGCTGGCCGCCGCTGATCTGCAGTTCGGTGATCCGCAGCAGGTAGTTATCCTCCACACACTGGCGCAGATCCTGCGCCTTCCAGCAGTCGTTGCGACCCTTGATCCAGCCGCGCTGCATGGCGCGCTCGGTCTTGAGCTGTTCGGGAGAGAGCGCTGCAATCGCCTTGGGGTAGAGGGCCGCCAGTTCGTTATCAAGGGCGGCCAGTCCGGCATCCTTGCAGATCAGGGTTTCGACCGACCCGGAGGCTTTGGTGCAGTCAAAGGAGGGGGTTGCGGCACTGGCCAGCAGAGGGGCAAACAGCAGGGTGGCAAGCAAGGTCTTGTTCATCGATAGATTCCAGCAATGAGGAGGGCATATCTGCCTACTACAGCACACTCTACAGGGCAATGCAGCAGGGGAGCCGAGCCCACTTGTACTGCTGAATGGCTGCCAAACGGAAAAACCCGACACTCCTGGCCGGAATGTCGGGTTTTTTGTGGCCGCGATAAAGGGGGAGGCGGGTTGCCCGGTCGATCAGGCCAGCGCCAGTTGCTGACTGCGGGCGCGCCACAGCCGCTCGTGGAAGAAGAACACCACGGTGTTGATGGCCGGTTCGATCATCGCCATCACGCCGCCGGTGAGCAACTCGCCGCTCAGCAGGAAGGCAACCCCGAAGGCCACCGAGAAGTGGACCACCGCGAAGCTGCTGGTCTTGGCCTGCAGGCTGTGCTTTGGTTTGAGCTTGTGCCAGCCAAGGTCATGAAAGTAGAAGGCGACCGTGTTGACGGCGGGCTCGATCAGGGCGATCAGGCTGGCGGTCAGCAGCTCACCGGTCAGCAGGTAGGCCACGGTAAAGGCGACACCGAAGTGCAGAATGGCAAAGCTGATGGTCTTTTTCATGATGGCGGCTCCCTCTGTTGATGATGAGAGTATCCGCCGAAATGAGACTAAATGAAAACTATTCTCATCTATTGCCAGCATAGAGAGAACCTATCAACGGGCGAGTGGCCGGTGTGGTTCAGCGGTTGCCAATCGCAGCCAAGGCGATAAAGTACAGGTTCTTCACACTTGCCCATGAAAAAGGATCTTTCATGAATATCAATGCCACTCTGCTTGGCCAGTTCATTGCGTTGCTGATGGTCATCGTCGGCGTCATCGCCTGGCGACTGGCGCGCCGCAAGAGCGAGCATCCGGCGCTGATCACCCTTATCTGCTCCCTGCTCTGTCTGTTTCCGCCCTTTGGCCTGCTGGCCCTGTTGCTGGTTGCGCTGAAACAGGAACTACCCACCCGTTCATAGGGTGTGCAGGTTCAGGTTGCCTTACACACCGGCCGCACCAATAGAAAAAGCCCCGTGATGGGGCTTTTGCGTTTGAACTCGGTGAGCGCCGTAGGAGCAGGGGATTAACCCTCGGCCTTGTTGAGCCACTCCACCTTGTACTGGGCACCGGCGCCCTGCGCCAGCTTGGCACAGAGCGGTTTCAGGAAGGCTTCAATCTGCTCGTCCAGCATCCAGGGTGGGCTGATGATCAGCATGCCTGAACCGTTCATGCCCCAGTCGGCAGTCTGACCGGCCACTTCCAGCTCGGCCACCAGCACGTTGCCGAAGTTTTCCCGCTTGATGGCGCGCAGCATGTCGCGGGATTTGTCCGCCTCCTGCCCGAGGATCGGATACCAGAGGGCGTAGATGCCGGTCGCCCAGCGTTTCTGCGCCTTTTTCAGGGTGTCGACCACGGCGAAGTAATCTTCTTTGAGCTCATAGGGCGGGTCGATCAGCACCAGCCCGCGGCGCGGGGTCGGCGGCAGCAGAGCGATCAGCCCCTCGAAGCCGTCACGGTGGTGGACGGCGACGCGGGGGTCATAGCCCATGTTGGCGCGCAGGTCTTCGACCTCGTTGTTGTGCAGCTCCATCAGTGCCAGCTTGTCCTGCTCGCGGGTGAGGCGACGGGAGAGCTCCGGCGAGCCGGGGTAGTAGTGCAGCTCACCGTTCTGGTTCATCTCCTCGATAACGCCGAGATAGGGGGCCATGGCAGACCACTGGGCCCGCTCGTCCCACAGCCGGCCGATGCCGTCGGCATACTCGGCCTTCTTCTGGGACCAGTCGCCGCGCAGGTCGTAGAGACCGCCACCGGCATGGGTGTCCAGCACGATGAAGGGTTTTTCCTTCTTCTTGAGGGACTCGATGATCAGGGCCTGAACGGCGTGTTTCAGCACGTCGGCATGGTTGCCGGCGTGAAAGGCGTGGCGGTAGCTCAGCATATTAGATCTCTGAGGGGGCCCTGCTGGGCACCCAGTAACGATAGATAGTTCAACAAATTGCGGCTGTTGCCGCGAAACAGGGATAGGCTGCGCAGGGTCTGCAACAGGACGCCCTGTTGCAGCCGCTCCAGCTCCAGCTCGTGGGCCAGCATCGACTGATACTGCTGCTCGTCGAGTCGCGTCTTGGCGCTCTGGCGCAGGGCGCGCCACGGGGTCAGCACCGCTTCGGTCTGCACCAGCGCCGGTTGCAGGTCGGTGAGATCGACCACGATGCCGAGTTGATCGAGCCGGTGCAGCAGCAGCGCCAGATTGACGTTGCCCCCCTGCTCCTGCACGGTGAGCCAATCCTGGCTGCGCTCACCATAGACCTTGCCGCTCCAGTGCCAGAAGCCGATCGGCGTCGGCAATTCGTGGACCGCGACCCGCTCGCTGGCCATCAGCTGTTCGTCACGCAAAGAAGGCTTGCTCCATGGTTTCCAGCTCCTCGGAGAGGTTCATCCACTCCAGTTCGATCTCCTCAAGCTCCTCCTTGAGGGGACCCTGGGACTTTAGCAGCTCGGAGAGCTTTTGCTTGGCGCTCTCCTCGTAGATGGCGGGGTCGGCCAGTTGCTGCTCGATGTCGGCGAGTTTCCCCTGCAGCTTCTCCATACCAGCCTCGAGCTTCTCGAGCTTCTGGCGAAGCGGCCGGGTCTGCTGGCGGAACTGGGCCTCGAGCCGTTTCTGATCCTTGCGCGCCACCGCCGAGTTGGCGGAGACGGGGCCGTCCGCCGGCTTGGCGTTGGCCTCTCTCTCCTGCTCGCCGAGCCACTTGTGGTAGTCGTCGAGGTCGCCGTCGAACGGCTCGACCCGGCCGCCGTGGACCAGATAGAAGTCGTCCGTGGTGGTGCGCAGCAGGTGACGGT
Organism: Aeromonas sp. R10-2; assembly: GCF_040908445.1. Classification (NCBI taxonomy): domain Bacteria; kingdom Pseudomonadati; phylum Pseudomonadota; class Gammaproteobacteria; order Aeromonadales; family Aeromonadaceae; genus Aeromonas; species Aeromonas sp. R10-2. The sequence goes on from NZ_JBFODS010000077.1 coordinate 6,606, forward strand.
CGTGGGAGACCACGACCATGGCCCCTTCGAACCCTTGCAGCGCCATGGTCAGGGCGTGGCGCATCTCCAGATCCAGATGGTTGGTCGGTTCATCCAGCAGCAGCAGGTTGGGGCGCTGCCAGGTGATGAGGGCCAGCACCAGGCGCGCCTTCTCGCCGCCGGAGAAGGGGGCCACCTTGTCCAGCACCTTGTCCCCGTGGAAGCCGAAGCTGCCGAGGTAGTTGCGAAGCTCCTGCTCCGTCTTGTCCGGGGCGAGGCGCACCAGGTGATCGAGGGGAGAGTCATCCAGACGCAGGGTCTCCAGCTGATGCTGGGCGAAGTAACCGATGCTGACCCCGGCGCTCACTTCCAGCTTGCCTGAGAGCGGCGCATTGGAGCCCGCCAGCATCTTGATGAAGGTGGACTTGCCCGCACCGTTGCGCCCGAGCAGGCCGATGCGTGAGCCCGGCACCAGGTTGAGCTTGATCTTCTCCAGGATCACCTTGTCGCCGTAGCCGGCGCTGAGGTTCTCCATGGCGATGAGGGGGGTCGGCAGGGCCGAGGGCTCGCGAAACTCGAAGCTGAACTCGGAATCGGCGTGGGCGGGCAGGATCTTCTCCATCCGCTCCATGGCTTTCAACCGGCTCTGCGCCTGGCGGGCCTTGGAGGCCTTGTAACGGAAGCGATCCACATAGGACTGCATGTGGGCCATCTCCCGCTGCTGCTTCTCGTACATGGACTGCTGCTGGGCCAGCTGTTCGGCGCGCTGCAGCTCGAAGTCGGAATAGCCGCCGGTGTATTCGTTGAGCTTGCCGTTCTCGATGTGAATGATGCGCCCGACCACGGAGTCGAGGAAGTCCCGGTCGTGAGAGATCAGCACGAGCGTGCCCTGGTAGCTCTTGAGCCACTTCTCCAGCCAGATGACGGCATCGAGATCCAGGTGGTTGGTCGGTTCATCGAGCAGCAGCAGATCGGAGCGGCAGAGCAGCGCCTGGGCGAGGTTCAGGCGCATGCGCCAGCCACCGGAGAAGCTGCGCACCGGCGAGCTCAGCTGATCCCCGCCAAAGCCGAGGCCGTGCAGCAGCTCGGCGGCGCGGGCGCGAATGCTGTAGGCGCCTATGGTATCGAGCCTGCCGTGCAGCTCGGCCACCAGCAGACCGTTGTCATCCGCCTCGGCTTTGGCCAGCTCGGCCTCCAGGGTGCGAAACTCCTTGTCGCCGTCGATCACGTAGTCGAGGGCGGAGCACTCCAGTGCCGGGGTCTCCTGCGCGACGCCTGCAATCTGCCAGCCAGCGGGCAGGCTGAAGGTGCCGCTGTCGATGGCCAGCTCGCCCCGTACCAGTGCAAAAAAGGTGGACTTGCCACAGCCGTTTTTGCCCACCAGACCCACTTTGTGGCCGGGGTGAATGGTGGCGGAGGCGTTGTCCAGCAGCTTGCGGCCGCCGCGGATCAGTTCGATTTGACTGGCAACTATCATGGGTGGGATCTGCTTGCTCAAAATGGAGGAGAAAAACTGGCGCGGATCTTACGTGAAATGACGCTGATTTGCACTGTAGCGAAGGGCTGGCCACTGGCTGGCGCTGCAAAAACATGCCATAACAGAGAAACCAGTTTGGTTACGGGAGGTTAGCATGCATATCAGGGATATTATGACGACCCGGGTCGCCACCGTTTCAATGGATGATCGGCTCAGCGTCATCAAGGATATCTTCGAGCAGGCACACTTTCGCCACCTGCTGGTGCTGGAAGAGGAGGAGCTGGTGGGGGTCATCTCGGATCGGGATCTGTTCCGCGCCATCAGCCCCTATCTCGACTCCGAAGCCGAGATGAGCCGCGATACCGAAACCCTCAACAAGCGGGCCCACCAGATCATGAGTCGTCAGCTCGTTACCATCGCACCCCATCTCACCGTGCGCGACGGCGTCAAGCTGATGCTGGAGAAGGGGGTCTCCTGCCTGCCGGTGCTGGAGAATGGCGCCCTGGTCGGCATCATCAGCTGGAAAGATTTTCTCAAGGCGGCGCTGGAGAGTGACGCGCTGGTTTGAGTCCAATGCTTATCGCCATCAGCTGACAGAGAACCAACATGCAAAGAGGGGAGCCAAGGCTCCCCTCTCTATATTGGCTTTGCCGACAATGCCGGTTTGCACGCCGCCAGCATCATCACGGCTCGGGCTGCCCTGCGACAAGACAGGAGGGGCCGCTGCCGGAGAGGTGTGGCTGAAGATGGGTGCGGATCTCCTGCAGGGTGCGCTGGTACTGCCGGGCATGTTGATCGAGAAACGCGGGGCTGTGCTTGAGGCGCCGCTCCAGGGTATCGACCAGCAGTGCCACCCTGGGAGCGGCCATACCCGCTGGCCAGCAGTGTTGCAGCAGCTCCAGCAGTTGCCAGGCATCGCCCGGCAGGGCGGGGAACTCCTCCAGCAGCTGCAAGCCCGCTTGCAGGGCTGTCTGATACTGGCTGGCCTGCATCGCCTTGTGGCGCAAATGGCGCAGTTCGTTCAGCCGTTGTTCTCTCGCCGTCAGGCGCTGGCCCAGCTCGGCCACCAGATGGTGGAACAGCTGGCGGGTGAGCGGGTGGGGCGCAACCCTGACGCGGTATTGGGTCAGCTGGGTCAGGTAGCGCTGGGCGTGGTGGGGCAAACCGCAGAACTGGCTGACAGCAAAGCCGAGCAGCAGGGTGAGGTGGTTGTCGCTCCCCTCATCCGGCTGGTGGTGGGCAATCAGGATCAGCGCCTCGTCAAATCGGTAATCCAGCCCCAGCATCAACGCCTGCAGCAGCTCATATTCGTGGGGTTGCAGGTGGACGGTGCGCTTGAGGTGCTCCCACTCCTGTTGCAGGGAGCGGATCCGGTTGCTGGAGGGGGCGTGCCACAGCACCGCCAGACTGGCATTGAGCATGAAGCTGTCGATGGCGAGCCGGACGCGCTGCTCGCTGAAGTGGCACAGGGTCAGGCTGTTGGCCTGCTCCAGCACCTTCTCCTCATCCTGCAGCACCAGCCCGAGCAACATCGCCAGCTGATGCCAGCGCGGTTGATGGGGGCGGATCTGCAGCAGCTCTCCCATGGTCTCCCACGCCGCCAGCCAGTGATGCTGATGCAGCTGGCTGGCGAGTTGCAGCTCCAGCCGGGTGGCCATCGAGACGCTGGCCTGATGGCGCTGCAAGTCGGTCTGGGCGCTCTGCAATTTGCCGAGCCTCAGCATGGCGTAGAAGAGCCCGGCCCTTTGCCAGCTCGCCTGATACTCGTTGGCACAGAGGGCATAGTGCTGGGCGGCAGTGATCTGCTCGGCTGATTGCAGCAGCAGGTAGCCCTTGAGTCGATCCAGCCAGGGGGTCAGCGAGCGATTCTCCCGTTGAAACAGCAGGTCTTCACAGAGGGCGGTAGCCAGTTGCCACTCCCGCAGCAGAATGGGGGCGGCCAGCGTACGGGTCAGGTTGCTTAACTTCACCAGCTGGCCGAGCACCGCGGTGAGCTGCTGGGTCATGAAGGGGAGGGGCAGATAGAGGGAGAAGTAGAGATCCGAGGGGAGAAACTCCTGCTCGTTCTGATCGGCATCGAGCAGCAGCAATACGCAACCGGGTTGCAGCAGGCCGAGATAGTGCGCTTCGTGCAGCAGCCGGGCTCCGTCAAGATCCTGCTGCTTGTCCTGCTGACAGATGATGGCGTCGAAGGCGTGCTGTTGCAGCAGGGCCAGCAGGCCACTGCGCTCGTGGTTTGGATGGCTGTGGTAGTGGAGCCGGTCGGCGGGCACCCCCTGTTCGGTCAGTTCCCGGGTGATGGCGCTACGGAGCAGGGGATCCTCTTCGAGCAGCAGTATCGTCATGCAGGTACTTCCTGTGAGCAAACCATTAGGTTGATTATGGTAGACCCAAGAGGAACATAGGCACAGCACTCGCTGAGTGAAAAGCTGACAGTAGCCAGCAGGGTGCTGGAGGGCGCACTATGGGCTGTTATTTCAATCGGTTATGCCATAGCTCAGGGCTGCAACCTGTTTTTGCCGAGGGCGGGCCTGTGCCCCGAAGGGGCAGTCGCTCTGGCGGATCAGCCGCGACCCCTTGCCCTGTTCCCCCAGCCAGCTTAATTCCAGCTTGCCGAGGCGGCCCAGATGGCGCAGCTCGAACTCGTAGCGCTGGCAGAGGTTGTCCTGAGGCAGGTTCGCCATCCCCGCTGGCAGTCGGTATTGATAGCGCAGGATTGGCCCATCCTCCAGCTTGCTGGCCACCGGCACCAGCCCCTCTGGCGTGGGCTGCGGCGCCCCGAGCACACGGCGCAAACTGAGCGGCGCATCGATCGCCTTTTGATAGTGCAGGCCGTTCATCGCCGCCAGCTCCTCTTCCAGTCGTTGCAACTCCCCTTCCAGTCCATTGAGCGCGGCCCCCAGCTGCTGGTGGGTCGTGGACGAGGCGCAGCCGCCCAGCAACAGGGTGGCAAACAGCAGGGCGGCTCTGATGGGGGGCACGGCATCTCCTTGGCTATGACGATGAAGCGTGAAGGTCAGGTCTGCTGGCCCTGACTATAGCAGGGGATTGCTGGGGGGCGTCCCCTGCAGCAGTTGGGCCAGACGGGCCAGCCCTTCGCCGACCCGGGCGTCGGTGGCGGGTTGGCTCAGGCTCAGGCGCACCCCCTGCGGAGCGGCAAACTGACCGGCGGCGAAGTGTTCCCCGCTCGCCACGCCAACGTCAAGGGCATCGGCGGCAGCGGCAAACTGCTGGCTGCGCCAGGGCTCCGGCAGCGGCAGCCAGGCGTGCATGCTGCCCGGCTGCCAGCGGGCGGCAGGCAGCAGGTGGCGCAGCAGTTCGCCACGGCGCTTGAGGATCTCCCGCTGCTGCTCGACCAGCGGCATGATCTGGCGCTGACTGACCATTTTGCAGGCGAGCTCGATCAGCAGCGGGCTCACCATCCAGCTCGACAGCCGCATGGTCTGGGCGAAGGCGCTGCGCAGTGCGGGGGGCGTGAGTACGAAGCCCACCCGCAGGCCGCCGCAGGCGATCTTGGCCAGACTGCCCAGATAGATGACCCGCTCCGGCGCCAGATTGACCAGAGGGATCACAGGTTGCTGGGGCAGCAGGCCGTTGACGTCATCCTCGATGATCAGCAGATCGTGGCGACGGGCGATGGCGACGATGGCCTCCCGCCGCGCCAGACTCATGATGGCGGTGGTGGGGTTTTGCAGGGTTGGCGTGAGGTAGAGCAGCTTGGCCCGGCGGGTGCGGCAGGCGGCGTCCAGCGCCTCGGGCAGCAGCCCCTCCTCGTCCATCGCGAGCCCCACCACCTGATTCTTCAGCTGACGGGCATTGCCCAGCATACCGGGGTAGCTCAGCCCCTCGCACAGGATGGTCTCCCCCACGCAATTGGTAGCCAGCAGCGCCAGCATGATGCCGTGCTGGGCGCCGTGGCTGAACAGCAGGCGATCCTCACTGCAGGCCACCCCTTGCTCCGCCAACCAGTTGACGAACTGCTGGCGCTGATCCGGCCGTCCCGCCTCCTTGTCGTAGCCGAGCAGGGCGTTGAGATCCCCGTCCGCCACTTCCCCCAGCATGGGGCGAATGATGGCCGCCCGATCCAGCTGCACCGGCAGGTTCTGCCACAGCTCGATGCGGTGCCCCTCCTCCTGGCGGATCACCCACTCATTGGCGGGATCCGTGTTCGCTCCCTTGACCCAGGTGCCGTGTCCCACCCGGGCGGCCAGCAGGCCACGCCGCTCCGCCTCGCTGTAGGCGCGGGTGACGGTGCCGACGGTGACACCCAGACGATCCGCCAGGGATCTGTGGGTGGGCAATCGGGTCTGCGGTGGCAGCTCGCCATTCACGATCCCCTGTTCGATCGCTTTGACCAGCTTGAGGTAGAGGGGGCCATCGAAGGCCGCAAGGTCGGGCGTCCAGATTGTCATGGTGACAATAAATCCATTGATCAAAATTTGTTGTCAATATAGCGTGAATTTCAACCTGATAACAACCAAATAGCATAAATTGTATCGATACAATGTGGCGAGCAAGGAGTCACAATATGACGATGGAGTGGTATGTCACCCTGTTCGGTTTTGCCGTACTTACCTGCGGTACGCCTGGGCCCAACAACCTGATGCTGACGGCCTCCGGCGCCAACTTCGGGGTGCGTCGCACCCTGCCACATCTGCTCGGGGTGGGGCTGGGGCAGCCGGTGTTGCAACTGGTGCTGGCGCTGGGGCTTTATCCGCTGTTCGAGCGCTGGCCCTTATTACGCCTCGGTTTGCAGATCTTCGGCAGCCTCTATCTGCTGTGGCTGGCGTGGCGTATCGCGGTGGCCGGGGCGCCGGGGGATCCGGCCCGGAGGGCCCGTCCGCTAACCATGCTGGAGGGGCTGGGCTTTCAGTTCCTCAATCCCAAGGCGTGGATGATGGGGATCTCCGCCATCAGTCTGTTCAGCCTGCCCGGCGCCAGTTACTGGTCGAGTCAGCTGGCAGTGATGGTCATGTTTGTGCTGGTGGCCCTGCCGGTCTGCTTTGTCTGGGTACTGTTCGGCCATCAGCTGAGCAACTGGATCAGCTCGGATCGGGGCTGGCGGCGACTCAACGGTTCCCTCGGTCTGCTGACGGCGCTCTGCGTGGTGATGCTCTGGTATTGAGCCGTGCTGCGCCGATGGGGGAGGTGGCCTGGAAAGAGGCATTTCTGACTTGTCGCCACGGGGTTGGCTCTGCATATTAGAAGGCTTTCCCCATAATGGGGGCGTTGCATCGACAAGAGGTTGAGATGGATCTGAACTGGTTACTGCCCCTGGCGGGGTTTGCCTTGGTTACCTGCGGCACGCCGGGGCCCAACAATATGTTGCTCACCAGCGCCGGGGCGGCGCAGGGTTTTCGCCGCACGATTCCCCTGCTGGTGGGGGTGGTCGGGGGGATCAATCTGATGATCCTCGCCACCGCGCTGGGGCTTGGCGTGGTGTTCGAGAAGGTGCCGCTGCTGCACGACGGCCTCAAGATTATCGGCTCGACCTACCTGCTCTGGCTGGCGTGGAAGGTGGCGACCGCCAGCGGCCCGGCCGAGGGCAACCGGCCGCTCATTCCCGCCCATCAGGGGGCCATGCTGCAACTGCTCAATCCCAAGGCATGGATGATGGCGCTCTCCGCCATCAGCGGTTTCACCCTGGCGGGGGAGGCTTACTGGCCCTCTGCGCTCTGGGTGTTGGTGATCTTCTTTATTACCGGCCTCTACACCGGGGCGTTCTGGGTGCTTTTTGGTGCCCAGGTGCGGCAAATCATTCGCACAACCCGGGGTTGGCGGCGTTTCAATCTTGGCATGGGGCTGGCGACAGCCGCCTGTGTCGGGATGATCTGGATTTAGCCCGGGGTTGACCCGGGCCTTTACCGGCTGTCTTGTTGGCCCTGCGGGGCCTTTTTTATCTCGATCCCGTGACCTTGTCTGCAAGGTGGCGTGGTTCTGCCCTCCCTTGGGATGAAAGGAGTTCCTATGAAATGTATCGGTCTGCTGGGTGGCATGAGCTGGGAGTCCACCGTCAGTTACTATCAGGCGCTCAATCGCGGGGTGCGGGCGCAGCTTGGCGGTTTGCACTCGGCGCGGGTGCTGCTCAACAGCGTCGACTTTGCCGGTATCGAGCGGTTGCAGCATGCCGGTGACTGGCCCGCTACCGCCCGCCTGCTGGCGGCGGAGGCGCGCAAGTTGCAGGATGGCGGCGCCGATTTCTTGCTGATCGGCACCAACACCATGCACAAGGTTGCCCCCGAGATTGAGGCGGCTATCGATATCCCGCTGCTCCATATCGCCGATGCCACTGCGGCCAAATTGCGGGCGGACGGGATAACCCGGGTCGGCCTGCTCGGCACCCGCTTCACCATGGAGCAGGATTTTTACAAAGGGCGCTTGCAGGAGCGCTTCGGGTTGGCGGTGCTGGTACCCGATGAGGCCGGGCGGGAGCGGGTACACAGGATCATCTATGACGAGCTCTGTCTGGGGGAGATCCGTGAATCGTCGCGGGCCGAGTATCTGGCCATTATCGAGGGGCTGGCGGCTGCGGGTGCCGAGGCGGTGATCCTTGGCTGCACCGAGATTGCCCTGCTGGTGGGGGATGCCCGGGCGGCGGTGCCGCTCTACGACACCACCGCCATTCATGCCGAGGCGGCGGTCGCGCTGGCACTGGCATCTGATTAATAAACTGGTCAGATCTCACTATTCATGCTTGTCTCATACCCCTTGCCATAAAAGCGTGTAAAATTGCGCCCTGAATTTTCCCCGGCCAACGCGGGTTGGCTGCGGTTTCCTAGCATGCAAGGCTGACATTGTGACTGAAGTAGATAGATTCGCGGATATTCGCCCCTACCGCGATGAAGAAGTGCCGGCAGCCATCGAACGGCTGATCCAGGATGATGAATTTATCGGCGCCATCGCCAAGTATCGTTTCGGTTCCCTGATGAGCTGGCTGGGTTGGGCCATCCGCCCGATGATCCGCCTGTTCCTGCGCCGCAAATGGTCAAAAGTGACCACAGTGCATCAGGTCCAGATGGGGGTCACCCGGTACATGTCCCGCATGATCGCCACCTCCACCAAGGGGGTGACCTTTTCCGGGATCGAGCATCTGAAGAAAGAGCAGGGTTATCTGTTTGTCTCCAACCACAGAGACATCGCCATGGACCCGGCGTTCGTCAACTGGGGGCTGCACACCCACGGTTTCGATACCGTGCGCATCGCCATCGGCGACAACCTGCTGCGCAAACCCTGCGCCACCGAGCTGATGAAGCTCAACAAGAGCTTTATCGTCAAACGCTCCGCCAAGGGGCCGCGGGAGATGATGAAGGCGCTCGGCGAGTTGTCTGCCTATATTGGCAACTCGGTCCACGAAGGTCACTCCATCTGGATTGCCCAGAAGGAAGGGCGCGCCAAGAATGGCGATGACAAGACAGATCCCGCCATCCTCAAGATGTTCTACGTCGACGGCAAGAAGCAGAAGATCGACTTCGTCGACTACATGCGCAGCCTCAATATCGTGCCGGTCAGCATCAGCTACGAGCTGGACCCGACCGACAAGGCGAAGGCGCGCGAGCTCTACGAGAAGTCGGTCAACGGCAGCTACGAGAAGGGCGAGTTCGAGGATATCGAGAGTATCGTCGCCGGTATCGTCGGTATGAAGGGGCGGGTACACGTCTCCTTCGGCGCGCCGATTACCGAGGGCTTCAGCGATCCGGACGAACTGGCCGCGCTGATCGACAAGGCGATCTGGAGCAGTTACCACCTCTTCCCCAGCAACTATCTGGCGGCCGATGTCTCCGGCAAGGCCAACACCATCGAACAGGCGGCCTTCCTGACCCGTCAGTCAGAGGTGCCGGAAGAGCACAAGGCGATCTGGCGAGCCATGTACGCCAAACCGGTGGAAAACGCCAAAAAGGCTTGAATGAAACCGGTTGTTAAACGGTTTTGCGAAAAAAACGGGCGCTGATGCGCCCGTTTTTGCGTCTGGTCAAAGTCGAGGGGGAAAGGGTGGTGAATAATATGGTTTCAGCTGGTACGATCACTATGAAAATGGGATTATGTCTCTTGGCAAGGTGCTGACGAGTGTGTAACAGTGCCCATATAGCTGAACATGAGCAAAAGCTCTAAACCGGTTTGCACGGATTGCAGACGGCATTATTGAAGGACCTGTCACAGGTCCTTTTTCATTGGCGGGCAAAGATGCCGCCCAGATATACCTAACAGGAAACAGACGCCATGATCACCGGTAGCCTGAACACCCTGCAGCGGACGCCGCTGCCCGCCCCGCTGGCCCGCATCATGGCCGAGGTGGTGAAGAGTGTAGCGCACTGGGGTGACGCTCCGCTCGGCAAGACCGAGATCGATGGTCTCAACCTGTTCTGTCTGGTGAGCGAAGATCTGACCGAGCCAGCCGCGGATCGCCGTGGCGAATTCCATCAGCAGTATCTCGATATCCAGTTGCTGCTGCGCGGTGAAGAGTGGATAGGTGTGGGCCCCCACGACTACGTGAGCGACGGCGCCGACCATCTCCATCCCGACCTCTGGTTTGTCGAGGACGAGCAGACCAGCTATCTGGCGCTGCAACCAGGCGATTTCGCCATCTTCTGGCCGGGCGAGCTGCACCGCCCGCTCTGTACCTTCAACCAGCCCGCCAAGGTGAAGAAGCTGGTGGTCAAGGTACACAAGGATCTGCTGGCTATCGCCTGAGCATTCCCATTGAGGCGAGCCCTGCGCAGCTGATGCGTTGAGGCTCGCAAGCATTGAAACCAGTGATACGCACCACAAGTTGCGATCACTCTTTCAAGAGCAAGAATTGAAACCAGTGATACGCACCACAGGTTGCGATGACTCTTTCAAGAGCAAGAATTGAAAAATTGGACGCACCCTCCTGCGACCATAAGCCCCCGGCAGGGGAATCCCATCCTCTTTTGGATGACACGACACTGTCGGCATAAAGCCGAAGCACAGGAAGATGTAGAAAATGAGCAAGTTGGTATTGATCCTTAACTGCGGTAGCTCTTCCCTGAAATTTGCCGTAATGGACGCCGAAACAGGTGAGGACATGCTGTCCGGCCTGGCCGAATGCTTCAATCTGGATGATGCACGTATCAAATGGAAACTCCACGGGGTCAAGGGCGAAGCCATGCTGGGAGCGGGTGCCGCTCACCAGGAGGCCCTCGACCATATCGTGGGTCACATCCTGCCGCAGGATCCGACTCTTGCCGAGCAACTGGTGGCCATCGGTCACCGAATCGTACACGGTGGCGAGCAGTTCTCCCGCTCCGTGCGTATCGATGACGGCGTGATCGCCGGTATCGAAGCCGCCATTCCGTTCGCCCCGCTGCATAACCCGGCCCACCTCATCGGTATTCGCGCCGCGCTGAAAGTGTTCCCGCAGCTGTCCGAGAAGAACGTGGCCGTCTTCGACACCGCCTTCCACCAGACCCTGCCGCAAGAGGCCTACCTCTATGCGCTGCCGCACAAGCTCTACCGCGAACACGGCATCCGTCGTTACGGTGCCCACGGTACTTCTCACCGCTACATCGCGGAAGAAGCGGCAAAAGAGCTGGGCAAGCCGTTGAACGAGCTGAACATCATCAACTGCCACCTGGGTAACGGTGCCTCTGTCTGCGCCATCAAGAACGGCGAATCCGTTGACACCTCCATGGGTCTGACTCCGCTGGAAGGTCTGGCGATGGGTACCCGCTCCGGTGATATCGATCCGGCCGTGGTCTTCTTCATGCACGACCAGCTCGGTTACAGCGTGGAGCAGATCAACCACACCCTGACCCGTGAGTCCGGTCTGCTGGGGATGACCGAAGCGAGCAGCGACTGCCGCTACGTCACCACCAACTACGCCACTGACGCCGGTGCCAAGCGTGCGCTGGATGTCTTCACCTACCGTGTGGCCAAGTATGTCGGTGCCTACGCCGCTGCGATGGACGGTCGTCTGGACGCCGTGGTCTTCACCGGCGGTATCGGTGAGAACGCCGCCATGGTGCGCGAGATGGTGCTGAACCGCCTGGCTCTGTTCGGCTTCAAGGTGGACAAAGAGGCCAACAACGCCGCGGTACTGGGTGGCGAAGGTCGCATCACCACCGCCGACAGCCGTTGCGCCATGGTGATCCCGACCAACGAAGAGCTGGTCATCGCTCGCGATGCCCTGAGCCTGGTCTGCTAAGTCAGCCTCGCTTTGAAACAACGCCCGGCCTGTGCCGGGCGTTGTCATTTCTGGCGTACGCCGATTTGACATGGGGGAGGGGAGCGGTACCCTGACCACCACTGTTTTTGCAGCCAGCGGGCTGCCCGGTTCGGGAGAGAGCAATGAAAGAGGCGTTTTTTAACTGGTTGTCGGGCCTTGGGGTGGAGGTGACCAGCCTGATGGCGCTGGTGATCGCGCTGGGCTTTATCGTCATCACCTCGTTGCTGCTGCATATGGCGCTGCACCGGGTGCTGCTGGTCCGGCTGGTGGGGATCCTCGGCAAGGCCAAGCAGGTGTGGCTGCCGCCCCAGCTGCAACAGCGCCTCTTCAACCGGCTCGCCTTCGTGCTGCAGGGGGCCGTGCTGCTCGGTCAGGCGGAGATCTGGCTGCCCCGTCAATCGGATAGCCTCAAGCTTATCGAAATGGTGGCCCAGCTCTGGATTTTGCTGTTCCTGCTGCTGGCCTTCTTCGCCCTGCTCGACTGCCTGTTGTCGGTGAGCCGTTACACCCGCCTTGGTCGGGATTTGCCCCTGCGCGGCATCTTCCAGGGGGCCAAGCTGGTAGGCAGCATTCTGGTGGGCATCCTGATGATCGCCCTGCTGCTCGGCAAGTCGCCGCTGTTCCTGTTCAGCGGTCTGGGTGCCATGACCGCAGTGCTTATGCTGGTGTTCAAGGACCCTATCCTCGGGCTGGTGGCGGGGATCCAGCTCTCCGCCAACCGGATGCTGAGCGTCGGTGACTGGCTGCAGATGGACAAGTACGGCGCCGATGGCGAGGTGACCGACATCGGCCTCACCACGGTCAAGGTGTCGAACTGGGACAAGACCATCACCACCATTCCTACCTATGCCCTGATCTCCGACTCTTTCAAGAACTGGCAGGGGATGACCGAGTCGGGCGGCCGCCGCATCAAGCGCAGCGTCAATATCGACATGACCAGCGTACGTTTTCTGACGGCCGAGGAGCAGTTGCAGCTCAAGCAGGCGCAACTGCTGGCACCTTATCTGAGCCGCAAGGAGCAGGAGCTGAGTGCCTACAACCAGCAGCTGAGCGATGCCCTGAGCTGCCCCATCAACGGTCGTCACCTCACCAACCTCGGCACCCTGCGCGCCTATCTGGATGCCTACCTGCGTGCCCACCCCGGTATTCGCAAGGACATGACCCTGATGGTGCGCCAGCTGGCACCCACGTCAGACGGTCTGCCGCTGGAAATTTACTGCTTTACCGCGACAACGGCATGGGCCGATTACGAAGGGATCCAGGCCGATATTTTCGACCATATCTTCGCCATCATTGAGCAATTTCATCTGCGGTTGCATCAATCTCCCACAGGTTACGACATGCGTGCCTGGCAACGGGGATAAACAGGGAAATGGGACGGGTCGGGGACGCGGAAAAAAACGCATATTAATCATCGACCCGTCGCCACTTGTCAGTTGAAATTTGCCGTGTAGAGGAGAAAAATGGCGGCCTTCTCTTCGCGCCCCTGATCCCCTCTTGATCAGCTGCCAGCCCAGAGACGTCACTTCAAGTCATCATCATGGGAAAGTTATGAAGCTCCTTCGCAATAGTGTGGCAACACTCTGCTACAGCCTGCTGCTGACCGCTGCGCCGGTTTTCGCTGTTGAATATGCTCTGCCTGCGGCCAACAGCCGTCTGGTAGGGGAAAATCTGGAATACGTGGTTCCGGCCGAAGAGAACGGCCAGCCGCTGGAGGCCATTGCGGCCAAATTCCAGCTGGGGCTCACCAACATGACCGAAGCCAACCCCGATGCGGATCCCCTGCTGGTACAGACCGGCGAGAAGCTGGTGATCCCCCAGCAGCTGATCTTGCCGGATGCCCCCCGTGAAGGGATCGTGCTGAACGTGGCCGAGATGCGCCTCTACTACTACCCCAAGGGTAAAAAAGTGGTGGAAGTGCTGCCCATCGGCATCGGCCAGCTCGGCACCGATACTCCGGAAAACTGGGTGACCAGCGTGCAGCGCAAGAAAGCGGGCCCGACCTGGACCCCGACCGCCAAGATGCATGCCGAATACGCCGCCCGTGGCGAGAGCCTGCCTGCGGTATGGCCGGCCGGTCCGGACAACCCCATGGGTCTGTTCGCCCTCTACATCGGTAAGATGTACGCCATTCACGGTACCAACGCCAACTTCGGCATCGGCCTGCGGGTGAGCCACGGTTGTGTGCGCCTGCGCAACGATGACATCGCCTATCTGTTCAAGCAGGTACCGGTCGGTACTCGCGTCCAGTTCGTCAACCAGCCGATCAAGGCCTCTCTCGAACCGAACGGTGTCCGCTATCTGGAAGTGCACCAGCCGCTGTCACGCAGCGAAGAGGAGTTCAACTCCAAGCTGCCGGCACCGCTGCCGATGACCCCGGCGGTGACCCGCTTCATTGCCCACGCCGACAGCGACTCCCAACTGGTGAAGCAGGCGCTGGAGCAGCGCAACGGCATGCCGATGGCGATCAACCGCTAACGGCAAATCCCCGTCACGACAAAGGGCGAACAGCATGCTGTTCGCCCTTTTTGTTTCTGCTAGGTTGACTCAGCTTCGCAGCAGATTTGTCTGCAGCTCGCTGCCGAGCTGATCGAGCAGCTGATAGCGCGCCTTGTAGCTGGCCCGCTTGCGGGAGGGGATCTCCTCCAGCGTCTTGCGGGGCACCTCCAGCGGCAGGCTCATCCAGAGTTCATCCTGCACGCAGCCCTGATGCTCCTGCCACAAGCCGTCGAGATCGAACTTGACCCGATCGGCGGTGCGCTTGCTGCTCTTATAGACGTGGCTTTGGGTGCGGATCCCGAGCAGGCTTTTGCACGCCAACCCCCGGGCAAGCTCGGCGGCCATATAGACCAGCAGGGACATGGGGCGCAGCCCGCCGCACGCCTTGGTGACCAGCTTGATCTCCTCGCTCTGCCCCTTGCCGCCCTGCAGCGAGCAGATCTCGAGGGTCGGGTTTGGCGCGGGGCGCAAATTGAGGGCCATGTAATAGAGCGCAGTGTCACCCAGCTTGAGGGTCAGGCTCATCTCCCCCTCTTTGCCCATGTGGGTTTGGTAATCCAGTTGCAGGGTCAGCAGTGCCGTCAGCTTGTCGCTCTGCCACTGGGCCAGCAGCAGGCCGCGCCCGCTGTAGATTGCCAGTTGTTGCGCCTTGGGCAGCTGGCGAGCCAGCTGCTGGTAGTGGCCGCTGATAAGCCCGGCTCGCAGGCGCTTGCGGAGCCCCTTGTGGCGATAGGGGTGGATCGGCTTTTCCAGAATATCGGGGAAGCGGCTGATCGCCTGCGCCAGCAGCGGTTGCTCCTGCTGCTGGCGATAGAGGGCACGGGCGCCGGGATTGAGCCAGAGACGCCCCACATACTTTGCCCGTCGGATGAGATGACCCGACTCCTCCACCGGGTGAAGGCGGCGGGCGAGGGTTCGCAGGTGTGACAGATGAGATGACATGGTGCCGACCTCTGACTGGTGTGATGAGACAGGGCGGGGAGTGTAGGAGCGGGGCGCTGGCTTGTAAAAAAATGGATAGTAACAAAATGTGAAAACATAACGCTCAGTAGCGGCTGGCGCAGCGAGATGACCGTCACGGCCACGGCAGGAAATCTGGCGCCATCCTCTTGATGCGGCAGATGATTTGATGCGCAAAGGTTTTTATTGTGTTTTGTGTTTGTTAAAAGTGGTTGAGCTGGCGCGAACGGCTGATTAAGCTAGGCCGGTTTTTTAGGGATGAGCCCGTCACCAGAGCGGGCAGAAAATGACACAAAACGGAGTTTTGCATGACAGCTAGCACACCCATGTTAATCACCTTCCTGGTGTATATCCTCGGAATGGTGTTGATCGGCTTCGTCGCCTATCGCGCCACCCGCAACTTTGATGACTACATTCTGGGCGGCCGCCGAATGGGGAGCTGGGTGACCGCTCTCTCTGCCGGCGCCTCCGACATGAGCGGCTGGCTGCTGATGGGCCTGCCCGGCGCCGTCTTCGTCAGCGGCATCTCCGAGAGCTGGATCGCCATCGGTCTGGTCATCGGCGCCTACCTCAACTGGCGCTGGGTAGCGGGTCGCCTGCGGGTGCATACCGAGAAGAACCGCAACGCCCTGACCCTGCCGGACTATTTCACCTATCGCTTTGAAGATCACAGCAAGGTGCTGCGCATCCTCTCGGCGCTGGTGATCCTGCTCTTCTTCACCATCTACTGCGCCTCCGGCGTGGTGGCCGGTGCCCGTCTGTTCGAGAGCACCTTCGGCATGGATTACAACACCGCCCTCTGGGTCGGTGCCGCCGCCACCATTACCTACACCTTCTTCGGCGGCTTCCTCGCGGTGAGCTGGACCGATACGGTGCAGGCGACCCTGATGATCTTCGCCCTGATCCTGACCCCGGTCTTCGTCATCATCGCCGTCGGCGGGGTGGACAGCGCCATGATCGAGGTGGCCGCCAAGAGCGCTACCAACCTCGACATGTTCAAAAATCTGGATGTGATCGCCATTGTCTCGCTGATGGCCTGGGGCCTTGGTTACTTCGGTCAGCCCCACATTCTGGCCCGCTTCATGGCGGCGGATTCCCACCACTCCATGGCCAATGCCCGCCGTATCAGCATGACCTGGATGGTGTTCTGCCTCGCAGGCGCGGTGGCCATCGGCTTCTTCGGTCTGGCCTACTTCGCCCGCTTCCCGGAAGTGGCGGCTGGGGTGACCGGCAACCCGGAGCGGGTCTTTATCGAGCTCTCCAAGATCCTGTTCAACCCCTGGATCGCCGGGGTGCTGCTCTCCGCCATTCTGGCGGCGGTGATGAGCACTCTAAGTTGTCAATTACTGGTCTGCTCCAGCGCCATCACAGAGGATCTTTACAAGCCTTTCCTGCGCAAGAACGCCTCCCAGCGTGAGCTGGTATGGGTGGGTCGCCTGATGGTGCTGCTGATCGCCGTGATTGCCATCGCCGTCGCCATGAATCCGGAAAACCGGGTGCTGGGGCTGGTGAGCTACGCCTGGGCCGGTTTCGGTGCCGCCTTTGGCCCCGTGGTGCTGCTCTCCGTGCTGTGGCCGCGGATGACCCGCAACGGCGCGCTGGCGGGCATGCTGGTCGGTGCCATCACCGTCATCGTCTGGAAGCAGTTCGGCTGGCTGGGGCTGTATGAGATCATCCCGGGCTTCCTGTTCGCACTGCTGGCCATTGTGGTGGGCAGTCTGCTGGGCGAAGCGCCCTCAAAAGCGATGCTGGAGCGTTTCCGCGATGCCGAGGAGGAGTACAACACTCCGGCCGAGAGCGCGGGAGAGCCGGTCGCGGTGAACTGATCCCCCTTACCGCTTTCTGATTGAGAGCCCCGCCCCCGGACAAGGAGCGCCCTGGTTGGCCATCCTTGCACCGGTTTGGCGGGGCTTTGTGCTATCTGATTCACTCTTGGGCACTTTTTTATGTTCGGCCGGTGGCTCCCGGGTGCTCGCTTTCTTTTGTCTTGGCACCGAATATGGGACACTAGGCCGCCTGAAGGAGACCTAGTGCATGCGGCTATTCACCCTGATCCTGATCCTCCTGCTGGGGGGACTGCAATATGACCTCTGGCTGGGGAAGAACGGGCTATCCGATTATCAGAACCTGTCGGAGGCCATCTCGCAGCAACAGCGGGACAACCAGACTCTCAAGGATCGTAACGACCTCATTTACCGCGAGATAGATGATCTCACCTCTGGCCTCGAGGCCATCGAGGAGTTGTCGCGCAACGATCTGGGTTACATCAAGCAGGGGGAGACCTTCTACCGGATCATCCCCAAAGAGAAAGACAAAGAGACAGCGCCGGACGATGAGCCCTACGATGACTGATGCCAGCCGGGTATCCGGCCTGACGGCGATCGTCCCTGCCGCCGGTATCGGCAGCCGAATGGGGGCCGATTGCCCCAAGCAGTACCTGCAACTGGCGGGTAAAACCATTCTCGAACATACCCTGGAGCGGCTGCTCTCCCACCCGGCTATCGCCCAGGTGATCGTGGCGCTGGCGCCCCATGACCGCTGGTTCGAGGCCCTGCCCGTGGCGGCTGACCCGCGGATTGTGCGGGTCGAGGGAGGCGCCGAGCGCGCCTTTTCCGTCCTCAATGGTCTCCATGTGGCGCAAGGGGAGTGGGTGCTGGTGCACGATGCGGCCCGCCCCTGCCTGACTCACGGCGATCTTGATGCGCTGATTGCCACGGCCATGAACTGCGGCGGTGCCATTCTCGGCAGTCGGGTGCGCGATACCATGAAGCGCTCCGATGGGGAGGGCAATATCATCGCCACCGTCGCGCGCGAGCAGCTCTGGCATGCCCTGACGCCGCAGATGTTCCCGACCCGAGCCCTGAAACGGGCGCTGGAAGAGGGACTGCTGCTGGGCGCTACCATCACCGACGAGGCCTCCGCCATGGAGCGGGCCGGATTCACGGTGCGGATGGTGGAGGGGCGCGCCGACAATATCAAAGTGACCCGGCCGGAAGACTTGTCGCTGGCGGGGCTGTTTTTAAGCCAGCAGGCATAAGCCCCTCAGTCAGAACAGACCGTTCAGAGCAGAGCGTCTCGAACAAACAGGCCCGAACAAGGAGTTAGCATGATCCGGATTGGACATGGTGTGGACGTACACAAAATTGATGGGGTTGGTTTCAGCATGTTGGGAGGTTGCCGCTGATGATGCGCATTGGTCATGGTTTTGATGTTCATAAATTTGGTGGTGTTGGCCCCTGCATGCTGGGTGGCGTGCCGGTTCCCTACGAGCTGGGGCTGATTGCCCACTCTGACGGCGATGTGGTGCTGCACGCGGTGAGCGATGCCCTGCTGGGGGCCATCGGTGCCGGTGACATCGGTCGCCACTTCCCCGATACCGCTGCCGAGTTCAAGGGGATCGACAGTCGCATTCTGCTGCGTGATGTCTTTGCCCGGGTACAGAAGGCGGGGTATGCCATCGGCAACCTGGATGTGACCATCATCGCCCAAGCCCCCAAAATGGCCCCCCATATCGACGCCATGTGCGCCGTGCTGGCCGCCGATCTGCAATGTGATTTGAACCGGGTGAACGTCAAGGCGACCACCACCGAACAGCTTGGGTTTACGGGGCGCAAGGAAGGGATCGCCACCGAAGCCGTCGTCCTACTGGTGAAACAATAATGCTGGAACAACTTGCCTATCTGCACGGGGCGCCCACCGCCCGCGGTATCCTCAAGGCCGAGGCCGCCGACTTCGTGGTGAATGAAGATCTCGGGTTTGAGCCTTGCGGGGAAGGGGAGCACATCTTCGTCCGTGTGCGCAAAACCGGCGAGAACACCGCCTGGGTGGCGGGTCTGCTGGCCGATGCGGCTGGAGTCAACCGCAATGCGGTGACCTGGGCGGGCCTGAAGGATCGCCACGCGGTGACCGAGCAGTGGTTTGGTATTCACCTGCCGGGCAAGGCCGAGCCGGACCTCTCCGTCATCGAGAGTGACAGCATCCGGATCCTCGAGGTGAAGCGCCACAACAAGAAGCTGCGGGTCGGCTACCTCAAGGGCAACCACTTCACCCTGCGTCTCACCGGTCTGGAACAGGCCGACGGGCTGGAAGCGCGCCTGCAGGCCATCGCCGGGCAGGGCGTACCCAATTACTATGGTGAGCAGCGTTTTGGCCGCGATGGCAACAATCTGGAAGCGGCCAAGGCGATGTTTGCCGGCAAGCGGATCAAGGATCGCAACAAGCGTTCCCTCTACCTCTCTGCCGCCCGCAGCATGCTGTTCAACGCCATTGTCAGCGCCCGTATCGAGCAGGGGCTGGCCCATCAGCTGCTGGCCGGTGATTGCGTGATGCTCAAGGGTAGCCACTCCATCTTCAGCGAAGAGAGCGTGACCCCCGAGCTGGAAGCGCGTCTTGCCTCCGGCGATGTGCAGCTCACCGCGCCCCAGTGGGGTCGTGGCCGTCTGGCCAGTCAGGGTGCCGCTGCCGAGTTCGAACAGGGCGTGCTGGCCCCTTACAGCGATTGGTGTGACGGGTTGGAGAAGGCCGGGCTGGATCAGGACAGGCGCCCCCTGCTACTCAAGCCGGAGCAGATGAGCTGGCAGCTGGACGGCGAGGCGCTGACCCTCTCCTTCTTCCTACCGGCGGGCGCGTTTGCCACCAGCGTGGTGCGCGAGTTAATGCAGGCCGAAGAGGCCGATCACGGTTTCAGGAATCAGACCGATGCGAATTCTGGTCAGTAATGATGATGGTGTGCATGCCGAGGGGATTCGTGCCCTCAGCGAGGCGCTGCGCGCCTGCGGCGAGGTCATTGTGGTGGCGCCGGATCGTAACCGCAGCGGCGCGAGTCACTCCCTGACGCTGGAAGTACCGCTGCGGGTTACCCGAATTGCAGAAAACGGCTTTAATGGGTGCGAGAGCTATGCGGTGAAGGGCACGCCGACCGACTGCGTGCATCTGGCGGTCAACGAGCTGGTGCGTCCTGAACCCGACATGGTGGTGGCCGGCATCAACCACGGTGCCAACCTGGGGGATGATGTCATCTACTCGGGCACGGTCGCCGCGGCCACCGAGGGGCGCCATCTTGGCTACCCCTCCATCGCCATCTCGCTGGTAGGCAAGACCCACTTCGCCACGGCGGCCCACTATGCGGCCCTGCTGGTGAAGGGGCTGATGAAACACCCCCTGCCTGCCGATCAGATCCTCAACGTCAACGTGCCGGACTTGCCCCTTGAGCAGATCAAGGGGATCAAGACCACCCGCCTTGGCAATCGCCACCGGGCGGAGTCGGTGATCTGCACCGAGGATCCCCGTGGCCAGCCCATCTACTGGATCGGCCCCCCCGGTAGCCAGCAGGATGCCGGTGAAGGCACCGATTTTGCTGCCATCGAGCAGGGCTATGTCTCGATTACCCCTCTGACCATCGATATGACTGCCTATGACAGTCTCGCCGGTCTGGGGGCCTGGTTAGATCTGCAGGGATGAGGGTGGTGTGATAGTACAGCGCCTGTTAAATCAGCTCATTGCGCAGGATATTCGCGATTTTCGCGTGCTGGCGACCATCGCGAAAGTGCCGCGCCAGCTGTTCGTGGACGAGGCCATGGCGCACAAGGCGTGGGACAACACCGCCCTGCCCATTGGCCACGGCCAGACCATTTCGCAGCCCTATATGGTGGCGCGAATGACCGAGTTGCTGATGCAAAACAATCCGGCCCATGTGCTGGAGATTGGCACTGGCTCGGGCTACCAGACGGCGATCCTCGCCCATCTGGTGGAGCATGTGTATACCGTGGAGCGGATCAAGTCGCTGCAGTTCCAGGCCAGACGCCGGCTGCGCCAGCTCGATCTGCACAATGTCTCGGCCAAGCACGGCAACGGCTGGCTGGGGTGGCCCAACAAGGGGCCTTATGACGCCATTCTGGTGACGGCCGCGGCGAGCGAGATCCCGACGGCGCTCACCGATCAGCTGGCCGAAGGGGGCCGACTGGTGTTGCCCGTGGGTGACAGCCAGCAGACCCTGCAGCTGATCGAACGATCCGGATCCCAGCTGACCAGCCGTATTCTGGAGCCGGTACGTTTTGTTCCCCTGATTGACGGAGATGTTGAGTGAAGTTGTTTTCCCGTTTGTACGTACTGGTGATGCAGTGGGCTCGCCACAAGCATGCCCCCTGGTATCTCTCCATCACCGCTTTCATCGAGTCGGTGTTCTGGCCGATCCCGGTGGACGTGATGCTGGCTCCGATGGCGCTCGCCAAGCCCCACAAGGCGTGGCACTACGCCACGCTGGCTACCCTCTTCTCTGTGTTGGGCGCCCTGTTTGGCTATGCCCTTGGCTATGCCCTGTGGGATCCGGTCGTGCTGCCACTGGTGGAGTCTGTGGGCTATCAGGACAAGATCGAGATTGCTCGCAACTGGTTTGAGCAGTGGGGGATCTGGGTCATTTTCATTGCCAGCTTCACCCCTATCCCCTACAAGGTGTTTACCGTGACGGCAGGGTTGTTGCAAATGGCTCTGCTGCCCTTCATCATCACCTCCCTCATCGGTCGTGGCATGCGCTTTTTCCTGGTTGCGGGCCTGATGCGCTGGGGTGGCGAGAAGATGGAACGCAAACTGATGCACTACGTAGATGTGCTCGGTTGGCTCTGTATTGGTCTGGCCGTGGTGGCCTATTTCTGGTTTAGTCGTTAAGGATCCATTATGCGTTCGCGTATTTGGCAAGGAAGCAGTGTCGTGGTGTTGTCATGGCTGCTGCTTGCCTGCTCCTCCAGTAAAAATGCAGCTCCGGTAGATGGTGTTGATGAGGGGCAGTTTGTCTCGACCATTCCGGCTCGCCAAAGCGGTGCCCAGGTCAGCGCCCCCATTCAGGGCGGCAGCTATGTGGTGAAGCGGGGCGATACCCTCTACTCCATCGCCTTCAACTCCGGCAACGACGTGCCGTCGCTGGCCAGCCTCAACAATATCAGCCCGCCCTACAACATCTATCCGGGGCAGCGACTGCGACTCGATGGTTCCAGCGCCAGTGTTGGCAGCAGCCGCAGTGCCGGTACCTATGAGGTGCGCCGCGGCGATACCCTGAGCAGCATCGGCCGCCAGTTCGGCATGACACCGCAGGCGCTGGCCCAGAGCAATAACCTGAGCGCCCCTTATGCGCTGCAACCGGGTCAGGTGCTCAATGTCCAGACCGCAGGCGGCGGTTCGACCCAGATGGTGGCTGCGACTCGTCCGGCAACCGTGACGCCGGTGGCCGTGAGCCGTCCGAGCAGCGGTCCGCGTCCGTTGGCCGAGCCGAGCGGATCTGGTCAGACCACGCCATTCATCTCTCAGAAATCCGTTGCTCCGGCAGCACCGAAGGAATACGCTCAGGTAAAAGAACAAAAAACAAACAACTCCCAGTCGAGACTTGCTTGGCACTGGCCCGCAAAAGGCCGGATTGTCGAGGGGTTCTCTGTTGCAGAACAGGGTAACAAGGGGATCGATATAGCCGGCCAGAAGGGGCAACCCGTCTACGCCGCCAGCAGCGGTAAAGTGGTATACGCTGGCAGTGCTTTAAGGGGGTACGGCAAGCTGATTATCCTCAAGCATGATGATGACTATCTCTCCGCTTACGCACACAACGACGAGTTGCGGGTGAAGGAAGGGGACAGCGTCAAGGGGGGCTCGGTCATTGCCAACATGGGTAGCACGGACGCGCCGGATGTGCGATTGCATTTCGAGATCCGGTACAGAGGCAAGTCGATCAATCCGATGAGCTATTTGCCAAAGCGTTAACCCCAGAGAGACCGTCTTACTCTGGTAACGTCAGGGAGACACACCATGAGCCAAGAACAACTGGTAATGCAGGATGCAGAGTTAGAGTTTGACGCTGAACCCGAATCTCATGAAGTAGAAGAGTTGCAGGAGGTAGCCGCCGAGGCGGACGAGACTATCTCCGATGAGTTGCTGGCACCTGAGCTGAATAAGGTGATGGATGCCACGCAACTCTATCTGGGGGAGATAGGTTTCTCCCCGCTGCTCACTGCCGAAGAGGAAGTCTACTACGCCCGTCGTGCCTTGCGAGGTGACAAAGCCGCCCGCAAGCGCATGATCGAGTCCAACCTGCGACTGGTGGTGAAAATCGCCCGTCGTTACAACAACCGCGGCCTGGTGCTGCTGGATCTTATCGAAGAGGGCAACCTCGGCCTTATCCGTGCGGTCGAGAAGTTTGACCCCGAGCGCGGCTTCCGTTTCTCTACCTATGCCACCTGGTGGATCCGCCAGACCATCGAGCGGGCCATCATGAACCAGACCCGTACCATCCGTCTGCCCATTCATGTGGTCAAGGAGTTAAACGTTTACCTGCGCACCGCGCGCGAACTCTCTCACCGTCTCGATCACGAGCCGACCGCCGAGGATATCGCCTTCGCGCTGGATCGTTCGGTGGACGATGTGAATCGCATGCTCAAGCTCAACGAGAAGATCACCTCGGTGGACACCCCCATCGGTGGCGATCGCGACAAGGCGCTGCTGGATGTGCTCTCCGACGAGCGCGGCATGGGGCCTGAGCTGGAGTCACAGGAAGATGATATGCGTAGCAGCATCGTGCACTGGCTGGAGGAGCTCAATCCCAAGCAGCGGGAAGTGCTGGCCCGTCGTTTCGGTCTGCTGGGGTACGAGCCCGCCACCCTTGAGGATGTGGGAGCCGAGATTGGCCTGACCCGCGAGCGGGTACGTCAGATCCAGGTCGAGGGGCTGCGCCGTCTGCGGGAGATCCTGCTGAGCCAGGGGCTCTCCATCGAGGCGCTATTTCGTACCAATTAAGTCCGCACCAACTGATCAGCGCATCAGCCAAATAGCACGAGAGGAGCAACTGCTCCTCTCGTTTTTTATTGCCTGTCGTCTGGCGATGGCTTCGTGGTTATACCAGCTCAGTCAGCATGGTGTCGGCGTAGGGCACCAGTGCTTCTCCCTTCTTCACCTTGGTGAGGTAGTCCGGGTTGGCGATAAGCGGACGACCGATGGCCACCAGATCGAAGCGGTTGGCCTCGATGGCCGCAGCGGCGCGCTCGGCGTCGTAGTTGCCCACACCGACCAGATTGCCCTTGTAGTGGGCGCGCAGATAGTCGGAGGCGCGGCCACCCAGATAATCGAAGGTGAGGTTGTCATCAAAGATGCCGAGGTGGATATAGGCCAGCGGGCGATCGTTCAGCTTGCCCAGCAGATAGTCGAACACGGCGCGATCTTCCGGGCTGCCCGCCAGATGGACATAGGCACCCGGGGAGAGGCGAATACCAACCCGATCACCACCGATACGGGCGCTGATGGCATCGACCACTTTCAGTGCGAAGCGGCTCATCTTTTCCGGGCTGCCACCGTAGTTGTCGCTGCGCAGGTTGGTGGAGTGGTGCAGGAACTGGTCGATCAGGTAGCCATTGGCGCCGTGGATCTCCACCCCGTCAAAGCCTGCCTCGATGGCGTTGGCTGCGGCCTGGGCGTAATCCAGCACCAGCTGGGCGATTTCGGCCTCGGTCAGGGCGCGCGGCACCTGATAGGTCAGCTCGCGCATGCGGGGCACAGTGCCCTCGTGCGCCACGGCAGAGGGGGCCAACACTTCAGCCTGATGGAAGAAGGGGTGGGAGAGGCGACCGACGTGCCACAGCTGGGCGAAGATCTTGCCGCCCTTGGCGTGCACGGCGCTGGTCACTTTCTTCCAGCCATCGATCTGCGCCTGGGTGAAGAGTCCCGGGGTATTGGGGTAGCCCTGCGCGTCAGGGCGGATGATGACGGCCTCGGAAACAATCAGGCCGATGTCGGCGCGGCGGCCGTAATAGGCAGCCATCTGCTCGGTCGGCACCAGACCTGGGCCTGCCATGCAGCGGGTGAGCGGGGCCATCATGAAACGGTTGGCCAGGGTCAGAGTGTCATTGAGTCGATACGGCTGAAACAGGGTATTCATGATAGGTTGTCCTGAACGGGTTATTCTTGAACGTGCATTCAAGACGTTTTTTGCGTCGGGTGCAAGCTTTTTTTGAATGAGCGTTCAAGAAGGTTGGCCCGAGCGGGCGGCTGGGGTAAACTTGCCGCCCTTTCCAGCCACTCTTTATCGGCGGGCCCTGTTGCCCCTTGCCGGTGAACCATTTCCCACGGGAGGAACCATGCGCATAGCCGAGTTTGATCGGGACGAGGTACTGCGAAATGCCATGGAAGCGTTTCGCGCCAAGGGATATGCCAAAACCACCATGCAGGAGCTGGTGGCAGCCACCGGCCTGCACCCGGGCAGCATTTACGGCGCCTTTGGCAACAAGCGCGGCCTGCTGCTGGCGGCGGTGGATCACTATGTCGAGGGTAAACGCACCCTGCGCCGCTCATTGCTCGACAACCTGAGCCCGCTGGCGGGCCTTGCGGCCTATCTCGACCGGATTGTGGGGGAGGCGCTCTGCGGCTCCTGTCTGGTGACCCGCACAATGATGGAGCTGAGCGAGCAGGATGAGGAGCTGACCCAGCGGGTCAAGGGGATCTATGGCGAGCTGGAGCAGGATCTGGCCGAGTTGCTGACACAGGCGCAGGCCAAGGGCGAGCTGGCCCCAGATAGCAATATCCACACCCTCACCGCCCTGCTGCTGATCAACCTGCAAGGGCTGGTCACTTTCGCCCAGTGTCGCCCCGATCGCCCCCTGCTCGACGACGTAGTCGCCCAGCTGATGCGGGCCTTGCGGGCGTAACGCGATACCGCAGCAACAACAGTGGCTCCCTTGGGAGCCACTGTTGTTTGCGGGAGGGTTACCTCGGCCCCACCAGCTCTTTCATCAAATCTTTCAGCCATACCAGTGCGGGTTGCTGCGCGTGCACGGGGTGCCAGACGCAGTTGAGGTGGTAGTCGGGCACGTCTTCGGGCAGCGGCAGGCTTTTCAGCGGCCAGTGGGTGGCGAGCAGCTCGGCCACCATGCTGGGCAGCACCAGCAGGTGATCGCTTTGGCTGACGATGGCGGCGGCGGACATATAGCTCTGGCTGTTGACCGATATGGTACGGCTAAAGCCCTGACTCTTCAGATAGCGGTCGAGGCTCGCCTCCGAGGTGCCAAGGGGCGAGTGGAACACATGGGGCATGGCGATAAGCTGCTGCAGGGTGATGCGCTCCTGCCATTGGGAGGGGTCATCCTCGGCGCCGGCGGGGGCCGATTTGGCAATCGGCAGATCGGCGCGCACCAGCCCGGCCAGCGGCTCGGTGAGCCAGGTCTCCTTGCCCAGATACCCCGGCACCTGCATGTACTCGTCAAAGCCCAGCACCAGATCGATCTCGCCGCTCGCCAGCTCGGCTTCGGGCAGGGTGTCGCGCAGGATGCGGATCTCGATGGTGACCCCGGGCGCCAGCCGTCTGAGCCGCTGGATCAGCGGCGGGATCAGCACGCACTCCACGTAATCTGTGGTGCAGAGCACGAAGCGCCGCTTCGACTGGCTCGGCTCGAACTCTTCTTCCTCGGTGAGCTGCTGCTCCAGCAGCCGCAGCGCCTGCTGCACCCCGAGATGCAGCCGTTGGGCGCGTGGGGTCGGCAGCATCCCCTGCGGGGTGCGCACCAGCAGCGGGTCGCCGAGAAAGGTGCGCAGCCGGTTAAGGGAGTGGCTCATGGCGGGCTGGCTGATAAAGAGCGCTTCGGCGGCGCGGGTGACGCTGCCCTGCGTCATCAGGGCGTCAAAAGCGAGCAGCAGATTGAGGTCGAGCTGGTGCAGTTTCATGGGGGGATTATTCGCCGTGTTTATGGGACAATCCATCCTATTCATTTGATGGATGGGGGCGCAACGTCTTAATCTGCGACCCACTCTTATTTTTCCGGGTTCCCGCGCCGCATCGGGCGTAAACGGGGGCCTCAATCCATGCAAGGAGCCTTGCGATGAGCATCAAGACCATTAACTCCACGCCGGCCGCCGACGGCTTCACCATGCCCGCCGAGTGGGCGCACCAGCAGGCCGTCTGGATGATCTGGCCGTTTCGCCCGGACAACTGGCGCGTAGCCGGTCGCTTCGCGCAAGAGACCTTCGCCAAGGTGGCCGATGCCATCGGTGGCGCGACTCCGGTCTTTATGGGGGTTCCGGCCCAGTTTATGGAGCAGGCTCGCGCCATCATGCCCGCCCACGTCACTCTGGTCGAAATGGACAGCGATGACTGCTGGGCCCGCGATACCGGCCCGACCATCGTTACCAACGCTGCCGGCGAGTGCCGTGGCGTGGATTGGGGCTTCAACGCCTGGGGCGGCCACAAGGGCGGTCTCTACTACCCGTGGAATCAGGATGAGGAAGTGGCAGCCCAGATGCTGACCCAACACGAGATGGCTCGCTACGATGCGCCGCTGATTCTGGAAGGGGGCTCCATCCACGTCGATGGTGAAGGCACCTGCCTGACCACCGCCGAGTGTCTGCTCAACGAAAACCGCAACCCGCACCTGACCAAAGAGCAGATCGAAGCCTACCTGCGCGACTATCTGGGCGTCACCAGCTTTATCTGGCTGGACGAAGGCGTCTACATGGACGAAACCGACGGCCACATCGACAACATGTGCTGCTTCGTGCGTCCGGGTGAAGTGGCCCTGCACTGGACTGACGATCAGAACGATCCCCAGTACGCCCGCTCCGTGGCCGCCCTCAAGGTGCTGGAAGCGGCGGTCGATGCCAAGGGTCGCAAGCTGAAAGTGTGGAAGCTGCCCCAGCCGGGCCCGCTGTTCTGCACCGAAGAGGAGTCTGCCGGCGTCGAGAGCGGTACCGGTGTGCCGCGCGAGGCAGAAGGCCGTCTGGCCGGTTCCTACGTGAACTTCCTGATCACCAACGATCGCATCGTCTATCCGCTGCTGGATGCCGCCACCGATGGCGAAGCTCAGCGCATTCTGGAAGAGATCTTCCCGGAGCACACCGTGATCGGCGTACCGGCCCGCGAGATCCTGCTGGGCGGTGGCAATATTCACTGCATTACCCAGCAGATCCCTTCCGGCAAATAAGAACCGGATGACGATCCTGCTGCGAGACCGTGATCAAGGCTCATGTGCTGCTCGGAAGCCTCACGTATGTTTATACGCTCCGGTTCCTGTGCTGCTCTTCATCTTGCTGACGACCTCTCGCGACGGGTCGTAAACCGGTTCTCAGCCAGCTGAGGTTGGTATTCAAAACCCCACGCCGTGGGGTTTTCTCTCTTGATGGTGTGATGGTCGCAGGCGCTGATGCGGCGATCATCATGACAAACAGTCACCCTTTTACAGGAGATCCCCATGATCGAAGTGACCGAGGTTTCCATTGCCGAGCTGCGTGCCGCGCTCGAATCAGGCCGCACCACAGCGGTCGAACTGGTCAAGGCCTATCTGGCCCGGATCGAGGCCTACAACGGCCCCGAGACCGCCACCAAACTCAACGCCGTGGTGGTCGCCAATCCCGATGCGCTGAAAGAGGCCGAGGCTTCCGATGCCCGCCGTGCCCGTGGCGAGACCCTGGGGCCGCTCGACGGCATCCCCTACACCGCCAAAGACAGCTATCTGGTCAAGGGGCTGACTGCCGCCTCCGGCAGCCCGGCCTTCAAGGATCTGGTGGCCCAGCGCGATGCCTTTACCGTTGAGCGCCTGCGTGCCGCCGGTGCCATCTGCCTTGGCAAAACCAATATGCCGCCGATGGCCAATGGTGGCATGCAGCGCGGCGTCTATGGCCGTGCCGAGAGCCCCTACAACGCCGACTACCTGACCGCGCCATTTGCCTCCGGCTCCTCCAACGGTGCCGGTACTGCCACCGCTGCCAGCTTCTCCGCCTTTGGTCTGGCGGAAGAAACCTGGTCGAGCGGCCGTGGCCCAGCTTCCAACAACGGTCTGTGCGCTTACACCCCGTCCCGTGGCGTCATCTCGGTGCGCGGCAACTGGCCGCTGACTCCGACCATGGATGTGGTGGTGCCCTATGCCCGCACCATGAACGATCTGCTGGAAGTGCTCGACGTGGTAGTGGCCGACGATGCCGATACCCGTGGCGATCTGTGGCGCCTGCAACCCTGGGTGCAGCTGCCCAAGGCCTCTGAAGTGCGTCCGGATTCCTATCTGGAGCTGGCTGCCAAGCCCGATGCCCTCAAGGGCAAGCGCCTCGGCGTGCCGCGCATGTTTATCAACAAGGATGAACTGGCCGGCACCAGCGAAAACCCCGGCATCGGTGGCCCGACCGGTCAGCGCATCCATACCCGCGAGACCGTGATCGCCCTCTGGGAAGATGCGCGCAAGGCGCTGGAAGCTGCTGGCGCCGAAGTTATCGAAGTGGACTTCCCGCTGGTCTCCAACTGCGAAGGGGACCGACCCGGCGCGCCGACCGTGTTCAATCGCGGCATCGTGAGCCCGGAGTTTCTCAACGACGAGCTGTGGGAGCTCTCCGGCTGGGCGTTTGACGACTTCCTGCGCGCCAACGGCGATCCCAAACTCAACAAGCTGGCCGATGTCGATGGGCCGAAGATCTTCCCCCACGATCCGGGCACCCTGCCTAACCGCGAGGGCGATCTGGCGGCGGGCATGGACGAGTACGTCAATATGGCCAAGCGCGGCATCAAGCGCTTTGACGAGATCCCCACAGTGCCGGACGGCCTGCGCGGTCTGGAGAAGACTCGCAAGCTGGATCTGGAGGACTGGATGGACGGGCTCAAGCTCGACGCAGTGCTGTTCCCCACCGTCGCCGACGTCGCCCCGGCTGATGCGGATGTGAATCCGGCCTCTGCCGATATCGCCTGGAGCAACGGCATCTGGGTTGCCAACGGCAACCTCGCCATTCGCCATCTCGGCGTGCCGACTGTTACCGTCCCCATGGGGGTGATGGCCGATATCGGTATGCCGGTGGGCCTGACCTTCGCCGGTCGTGCCTATGACGACAACAACCTGCTGCGCTTCGCCTCGGCCTTCGAGTCCACCGGCAGCAAGCGTATGGTGCCGCCACGGACGCCGCCGTTGGTTTGATTGTTGTTGTGAGTTAAATATTCTGACGTGTCCGATGATGATCGGTTTAAACACCCACCTGTATTACAAGTGGGTGTTTTTTATAATCTTAAAATAAATTTATTAATAGATGGCGTGAAGGTTTAAAACATCAGGGTGAGAGCGTGAACATTTTGTTAAATTTCACCCAGTTTTTTGAGACCCGCATTGAGTACCGTTTCCAGATATTCACTGCTCATTCCTGCGATTTTTTGCTTCCGTCTTACGCTCGCCTTGCGTGAAGTCTCGGCCCTGAGCATGTTCAGCCCCATGTGCCGGATGCACGCCAAAATCTCTGCGGCATCACCGCGATAAATCGGGCAATCATCCTCGCCCATCGTGACGTCCAGCACCCAGTGCAGGCTATTTTCGATGGCCCAGTGCCCACGCACCGCTCGCGCAAACTCATCCTGCACCAACGCTTTGGAACTGATGAAATAACGCTGCTCTATGGTAATTTTTTGCATATTTTCAACGCGATAGGAGATGGCCACGCCAATGCTGTGCAACTGTTTCCAATGAGGAAACTGGGCGGCCAACTCGCCCGCCGCCATGACATGGTACTCACGACCATCGATGCGGCCATGAGCCTTCTCAAGCGTCATCGTCTCTGCGCATAACGGGGTGGCCGCCAGCGGGGCGAGGGCCTGTCGAACCGCCTCGAACAACTTGGGTTGGTTGCCTTTGACGGCCAATAAGTAATCGCCACCTTGCTGAAGGATGGTCTCGGCGATCTCGGTCTGGCACCCCATCGCATCGATGGATACCAGGCAGCCTTTGATGTCGAGCAGCGCCAGCAACTCGGGAATAGC
>NZ_JBFODS010000078.1:0-46295 GCF_040908445.1 Aeromonas sp. R10-2
GCCCGTGGCGGAGAATCTCCTTGGTCAGGTCTTTGCGCCGACGAAGCCCAACGAAGTCTGGACCGGTGATATCACCTATATTGCCACCGACGAAGGCTGGCTTTATCTGGCTGGTCTCAAGGATGTGTTTACCTGTGAGATAGTGGGTTATGCGATGGGAGAGCGAATGACCACCGGGTTGGTCAGTCAGGCGCTGTTTCGGGCTGTGCAGCAGAAGAGGCCACCCGTTGGGCTTATTCATCACACAGACCGGGGCAGTCAGTACTGTGCCAAGGCTTACCGGGCTCTCCAGGTACAATTTGGCATGCAGACCTCCATGTCACGCAAGGGGAACTGCTTCGACAATGCCCCGATAGAAAGCTTCTGGGGGTCTCTTAAAAATGAACTGGTTCACCACCATAGATTCGAGACGAGAGCGGAGGCCAAGGCAGCGATTCAGGAATACATAGAGATTTTTTACAACCGCCAGCGTCGGCATTCACGACTTGGCAATGTCAGCCCGGCGGAGTTTAACAAGAGGTATTGGAGAACTGCTCAGGCTGCTTGATCCGGGACTGTCCGATCTTGTCAGGACACCTCATAACCAGTATCGATCGTTTCGAAAGACAATGGTGCTCCAACCGGAGAGCGATCCGCACGCCGTACTTGCAAACTGTTCGACTCAATCCACAGCGCTGCTGCGTGGTTTGGCGCTGCGATAAGGGTTGCCTCGTCGGTCTCCGAGCGAAACTGGGTCACAGATTGTGTTGTTGAGTATCCCAGCTCGATGCTGAGTGAAACACTTGCTTTCGTACTGAAACCACCTGCATCTATACCGCTTTCATAACCGACGGTAATACCCGTATTGATGGAGAACGTCTGGCTGCTTTCTTTTGACACACCTGTTGTGATGGATGTTGATGCGGATTGCTCGGTTTGCGTCGTGTTGTCGATAAACAGTACCAATGAGTAGTCGACGCTGCGTTCAACTGTGTAGAACGGAGAGTTCCTCACTCGCCATTCCACGTTTTTTGTGTCATCACGTACAGCTGTAAATGGCACGGTGACGATTCGATCAATTTTGGGATTGGTGTGTGTTGGCGGCTTGGTTCGACCCGTGAGTATGGGTTTATCGATGGAGTGGGTTACTACTTCGGTTGGCAATGGCAGTCGGAGATTATAAGCGACGGAAGCGCTGTCAGGCTTTTGGTGACTGTCGCGACCAACGAAACTGTTGACGGCAAAAATTCCATCTGGCGTATCCAGAAAAGACTTACTAGCGTCGATTTGCCAGACGCCAAAATCACGATCTGCCCCCGAGCCGGTGTCATCCCAGATCAAATTGCCAATTTTTCCATCGCAAACGAGCTCTTCGGCCACACACACTACTTGAAGCCCTGTAGGGGCGTTGTATCCAGTGACAAAGATATCGCCCAGTGCGACATAGCCTGCAGGCGGAACTGGCCGCCAGCACGAACCATCAGCTTTGGCACCGCTGCCACGATCTGTCCAAATTAAGTCAAACCTAATCGGCTGTGCCAAGGCGGGCTTTTGATTCGGTTTGGACACGTTTTTCACGCACAATGACGCGAACTTTCCGTTGGGATTATCGTAATTGTTCACTCCGATGCTACCCAGTGCATAAAAACCTGCTGGCGGGATCGGGTGATAAAATCCGATGTCATGGTCAGCACCACTGCCGCGATCATTCCAGCGATATTCATACTCGGTGGTAAAGGCCAGCTCTAGATCGCCGAACTGCATTACACGAGCAACCATCGTATCAGTTTTGGAAATGGCTTCAGTATTGAACGTTGTTTCAGCAATGACGTTTGTTTCCATATTCAAAGTCCTTTTGTTGGATAGTGTGCTCGAGATCTGAATTGGTCGACTCATATGAGATTGAGTACAGGTATCAATGTCAGCGAGCAACAGGAGCAAGCCAAACTGCTTCTATCTCTGGTTGTGAGAAACTGCGTATCACCACGTCTACCTGATGCTGCGTCATCAATGGCCGATATGTGCAATTTGTATGGGCGCATATCGTTCACTAGGTCTTTAAACACAGCTGTCAGAGTGTAAGTCCTGATATATATGGTCATACCTGACAGTTCTGACAGTTCTGACAGTTCTGACAGTTCTGACAGTTTTGACAGGTCGGGATAGGAAACTCTTTAAGTTCGTTGGACCTTAGTTGTGCTCGGGGATGGGGTCAGGTGAAGGTGGATCACAGATCCGTGTAGTTAAAGTCTGCTTCTTGGATGGTGAGAGTATGCGCACCAAGATGTAAAAGGGGGCGATGGCCCCCTTCATTCATTAACCCCGTCAGGGCTGATTAACCGCCGACTTAACCGGCCTTGGCCACCATGGCTTTCAGCTGCAGGAAGTACTGCTCGTAGAGGCGGGAGGCATCACCCACATCGGACTGGAATTCGCCCTTGCGCTTGATCTCGTCGCTCGGGAAGACCATGGGGTTGTTGCGAAACGCCGGGGTGAGCAGGGGAATGGCATCCTTGACCGGAGTGGGGTAGCCAATCGCCTCGGCCACCTTGGCGGCAACATCGGGGCGCATCAGGAAGTTGATCAGGGCGTGGGCCTCTTTCACATGCTTGGCCTTGGCCGGGATGGCGAGGTTATCCATCCAGAGTACCGCCCCTTCTTCGGGGTAGGTCATCTGGATAGAGGGGTATTCGCGCTGGGCGCCGTAGGCCGAGCCGTTCCACAGCATGCCGATATTGACCTCACCGGCGATAAAGGGGTCGGCCGGGTTGTCGGAGTTGAACGCCTTGACGTTGGGCATCAGCTTTTTCAGGTATTCGAACGCTTCGGCAATTTGCGCCTTGTCCTGGGTGTTGGGGCTGTAGCCCAGCTGCACCAGCGCGATATGGAACACCTCGCGGGCATCGTCCATCAGCAGCAGGCTCTCTTTCCACTCTGGCGCCCAGAGCTGTTTCCAGCTGGTAACCGGTTGCTCGATGATATCAGTGTTGGTGCCGATCCCGGTTGCGCCCCAGATATAGGGGATGGAGTAGCGGTTGTCCGGGTCGTACTCGTGGTTGAGCAGGGTAGGGTCGAGGTGCTTGAAGTTGGGCAGCTGGGCGCGATCCAGCGGCTGCAACATCCCCTCTTTGGCCATTTTCGAGATGAAGTAGGTGCTGGGCACCACCACGTCATAGCCGTCGCCATGGGTTTTCAGCTTGGCGTAGAGGGTCTCGTTGGATTCGTAGGTGGAGTAGATCACCTTGATGCCGGTCTCTTGCTGGAACTGCTCCAGCAGGCCGTCCGGCACATATTCCGACCAGTTGTAGAAGTAGACCACCTTGTCATCGGCCGCGTGAGCGCTCTGGCTCAGCAGCGGGGTGGTGAGGGTGAGGGTGAGGGCGGCTGCCAGCAGGGCGCCGGCCTTGTGTTGGATTGTCATCAACAACTCCTTGGGGTTATGGGGCCTTGCGGCCCACCGTGACAGAGTTCGCCAAAGATGGCGGGGACGAAACGGGCAGGGTCAACCCTGCCGTTTGCGCAGTAACAGTTGCGCCAGCAGCACCATCCCGAGGGAGGCGACCAGCATCAGGGTGGCCAGGGCGTTGACCTCGGGGGAGACCCCCACCTTGACCATGGAGTAGATCTTGAGCGGCAGGATCTCGTAGGCCGGGCCGGTAACAAAGGAGCTCACCACCACGTCGTCCAGCGACAGGGTAAAGGAGAGCAGCCAGCCCGCCATCACCGCCGGCAGGGCCAGCGGCAGTATGATGCGGCGCAGGATGATCCACTCGCCAGCCCCCAGATCCCGCGCGGCCTCCAGCATTCGCACATCAAAACCGCACAGCCGCGAGTAGACGGTGATCACTACGAACGGCAGGCAGAAGGTGATGTGGGCGATCAGCAGCGACCAGAAGCCCAGCGCAATACCGGTCACCACAAACAGGGTCAGCAGGGAGATGGCCATCACGATATCGGGGGACATCATCACCACGAACAGCATGCCGCTCACGTACTGTTTGCCGCGAAAGCGGTAGCGAAACAGCGCTACGGCGGTGAGGGTGCCGATCAGGGTCGCTGCGGTGGCGGTGAGGGCGGCGATGGTAAGGGAGTGCTGGGCCGCCTGCATCAGGCTGGCGCTGGCAAACAGCTTCTCATACCAGCCCAGGGTAAAGCCGCGCCAGTCGATGCCATATTTCGACAGGTTGAAGGAGTTGGCGATCAGCACCCCGATGGGTACATAGAGATAGCCAAACACCAGCAGCAGGAACAGAGCTTTCAGTGCGCGCATCATGCCAGCTCCCCCTTCTTGCTGAGCAGCTTGCCTGCCCGCCAGTAGCAGTAGACCAACAGCGCCATCAGCACCGTCAACATCACGCTGATGGCCGCGCCAAAGGGCCAGTCACGGCTGTTGAGGAACTGGGTCTTGATCAGGTTGCCGATAAGCAGATTTTTGGCTCCCCCCAGCAGATCGGAGACATAGAACATCCCCATGGCGGGCAGGAACACCAGCAGACAACCGGCGATGATGCCGGGCAGGGTGAGGGGCAGGATGAGCCGCACCAGCCGCTGCCAGCCGTTGGCGCCGAGATCTCGCGCCGCCTCCAGCAAACGGCCATCCAGCTTCTCGATGCTGGAGTAGAGCGGCAGCACCATAAAGGGGAGCAGCACGTAGACCAGCCCGATGATGACGGCCACCTCGGTATACATCATCTGCAGCGGTCGCTCGATAAGCCCCAGATCCAGCAGCCAGCCGTTGATCAGCCCCCGAGTGCCGAGCAGCACTTTCAGCGCATAGGTGCGGATCAGGGAGTTGGTCCAGAACGGCACCACCACCAGAAACAGCAGCAGCGGGCGGATACGCGCTGGCAGATGGGCCAGCAGCCAGGCAAAGGGGTAACCCACCAGCAAGCAGATGCTTGTAGCGAGCAGCGCCAGCCAGAGGGAGTGGAGCAGCACCTCGAAATAGAGCGGGTCTAGCAGGCGGCCATAGTTGCTCAGGGTAAAGAGCGGCGCGATAAGCTCGGACTCATCACGGGTCAGGAAGCTGACGCCGATGATCATCAGGTTGGGCAGGAAGACAAACAGCGTCAGCCAGCCGAGGATCAGCGCGATGGCCGTGTTGCGAAAGCCGTTGTGGGCAAAGCTGTGCGCTACCCGCAGATTAGTGAGGCTCATAGGGCAGCACCACCTCCCAGCTGTCGACCCAGTGGATCGCCACCTCCTGACCGAGACGGTAGTCAAAGTCGGGGTCATCCTCGTCGAAGAACTCGGAGATAAGCAGCTGTTTGCCACTTTCGAGCTCGATCACCGAATCCAGCGTCGCCCCCTTGT
Organism: Aeromonas sp. R10-2; assembly: GCF_040908445.1. Taxonomy (NCBI): domain Bacteria; kingdom Pseudomonadati; phylum Pseudomonadota; class Gammaproteobacteria; order Aeromonadales; family Aeromonadaceae; genus Aeromonas; species Aeromonas sp. R10-2. Next base: position 5,293 of record NZ_JBFODS010000078.1, read on the forward strand.
AGTTGCGCTCGCGGATATTGCCCCTCAGCGCGCCGCTCTGATCGTCATCCTGATCGAGAATGCGCAGATCTTCCGGGCGCAGCAGCACCAGTACCTTGTCGTCTGGCTGGAATGGCAGTGTGGTATGAAGCAGGCATTCGCGCCCCTCTACCTCGGCCTGCCAGATACCGGGTTCGCGCTGGCTGATCAGCTTGCCATCCATCACGTTGATCTCGCCGATAAAGCGGGCCACGAACAGGTTGGCTGGCGACTCGTAGATATCGCGCGGGGTGCCGCGTTGGATGATCTTGCCGCCCTCCATTACCAGGATGCGATCAGACATGGTGAGTGCCTCTTCCTGATCATGGGTAACGAAGACAAAGGTGATGCCAAGGCGACGCTGCAGCGCCTTGAGCTCGCTCTGCATCTGTTTGCGCAGCTTGTAGTCGAGCGCCGAGAGGGATTCGTCGAGCAGCAGCAGGCGGGGCTTGTTGACCACGGCGCGGGCGATAGCGACCCGTTGTTGCTGGCCGCCGGAGAGTTGATCCGGGCGGCGGTTGGCCAGCTCGGTGAGCTGCACCATGGCGAGGGTCTCCTCGACCCGCTGGCGGATCTCGCTGGCCGGTACTTTCTGCATCTCGAGGCCAAAGGCGACGTTTTCAAACACCGTCATATGAGGGAAGAGCGCATAGCTCTGGAACACGGTGTTGATGTGCCTGTGTTCGGCGGGGATATGGGTGATCTCGTCACCGGCCAGATGGATGGTGCCACCATCGACCGATTCGAGCCCGGCCAGCAGGCGCAGCAGGGTGGTCTTGCCACAGCCGGAGGGGCCCAGCAGGGTAAGAAATTCACCGTCATAGATTTCAAGGTCAAGGTCACTCAGGATCACCTTGCCATCGTATTTTTTGCTGATCTTGTTCAGCGCGACAATTACCTGTGGATTGTTCATCATCCGCCAGTCTCACCCCAGCCAGTGGCCATCGTGTTGAAAGAGGGCCGCATTCTATGCAGCCGACACATGAAATTAAAGGCTTTTTGGCCCGAATTAGCCGCAAGTGCGCAGGAAAAACGGCTACGAATAGCAGACCAAATCGCTATAATGTGCCACCTGATTTGGTCGTTTTCGATATTGGATAGTCAATTGAGTAATAAAATGCGTATTGGCGGCTCCCTTGAGCAGTCTCTGAACCAGGGCTACCGCCTTGATCTGAAAGGGGTCATCCAGGAGGGATGGCAACAGACCCGCCGTACCGGATTTGGCCTGCTGCTGGCGATTGTCGGGGTGACGGCGATTTGGATCCTGCTTAGCAATGTGCTGCTGTTGCCCTATCTGGGGGATGACAGCCAGATGAATGTGGCCATGGTGCTGAGCTTGCTGATGACGGTGGTGATGGCCCCCATGACCAGCTCCCTCGATATGCTGGGGTTGCAGCAGTCGGTCGGGGTGCGCGCCCGCGCCAACCAGGTGTTCGACTTCTTCCGCCACTTTGTGCGCCTCGGCATGCTGAGCCTGCTTGGCAGTCTGCTCACCAGCCTGTTTGGCCCGCTATTCGATCTGCTGGGATTGCCCGCCGTACTCTCTTTCATCCCCTCGGCCCTGATCGGCATGGGGCTGCTCTTTACCGTACCTCTGGTGCTGGAGCGCGGCCTGACGCCGCCCCAGGCCATTCTGGTCTCTCTCAAGCTCTTTGCGCGCGGTTGGCCCAGCATTGTGTTGTTCCACGGCGTGATGACCGCGCTCTTCTTCCTGGCTCTGATCCCCATGGGGTTGGGGCTTATCTGGGTGGCACCGCTCTATTTCAACTGCAAGGGGATCCTCTATCGGGATCTCTGCGGGGTGGGGGTAGAGGTTAACGAGGTGACAGAAGGCCCCAACCATTTCAATGCATGATGCAAAAGGATGTTGAATGACCCGTCGATATGGAGTGACCAAGGCTGTGCGCCAGAGCCTGCTGGCCACGCTCTTGCTGCCAGGGCTGGCGCTGGCTGAGCCGATGCTGGATCTGCAATACAGCACCTTCTACAGCCAGATGAAGACCTTTGCCAAAGGGGAGTTTGGTCACGCCAGACTGGGGTTTTATCTGACCGATCCGCAAAATGGCCAGCGCTGTGGCCTCACCTTTGCCCGGGTTGCAACCGACAGTAAGGAGGTCGTGGGCGAGGTAACGGTCGATAGCGAACTGCGCCTGCCTTTTGATGAGGATCTCAACCTCGACAAGGGGATCGTGACCGTTGGCCTGAAAGAAGAGCACGCCACTTGCGATATGACGGTACAGGTGATGGCCGATGCGCCGAACGTGCCCGAGCTGCCCTTGGCCGAGCTGGCGGCCCGTCAGCAGCAGATGCAGTCGTTGCTCGACAAGATGGCGGGCATGGTCGGCAAGCACTTCCTGCCGAAGATGGAAGGGGTACGCATTACCCTGGTGCAGCAGAGCGGCACCGCTTATCTGATTGATGGTGCCCGTCAGGAGGCGCTGCCCTGGCAGGAAGGCCACCTGCTGCTGAGCAATGAGCAACTGGCCGCGTTCGCCACCGGGCAACTGCGCCTGCAGGGTGATGTGCTGCGACTGACCCCTTGGCTGCATAAAGGGTGAGATCGGTCGCGCTGTCACCGCAGTGACAGGCCAATCCAGAAAGCAAAAAGGAGCGATGATCGCTCCTTTTTTATTGATTGGCGTTTACTACTGTGAGCGCGGCTTAGCGCACTTCAATCACATCCAGCATGTCCATCTCATCGATATCCAGCAGCGGCGCCTTTGGCATCTCGGGCGGATCAAACGCCTTGTCGCCGCCATCAATGATGCCGGAGTCGCGGTTGATGCTCTTGAAGTCAAACAGCTTGTGGTCGAGCAGGTGGCTCGGGATCACGTCCTGAATGGCGGTGAACATGGTCTCGATACGACCGGGGAAGCGGCGATCCCAATCCTGCATCATCTGCTTGATGGCCTGACGCTGCAGGTTCTCCTGCGAGCCGCACAGGTTGCACGGAATGATGGGGAAGGCTTTGACATCTGCGTAGCGGATCAGATCCTTCTCTTTGCAGTAGGCCAGCGGGCGGATCACCACGTTCTTGCCATCGTCGCTCACCAGCTTGGGCGGCATGGACTTGAGCTTGCCACCGTAGAACATGTTGAGGAACAGGGTCTCGAGGATGTCATCGCGGTGGTGGCCAAGGGCAATCTTGGTGCAACCCAGCTCCTGGGCGGTGCGGTAGAGAATACCGCGACGCAGCCGTGAGCAGAGGGAGCAGGTGGTTTTGCCTTCCGGTACCTTCTCCTTGACGATGGAGTAGGTATCTTCCTCGACGATCTTGTACTCGATACCGAGGGAGTCCAGATACTCGGGCAGCACATGCTCGGGGAAGCCGGGCTGCTTCTGATCCAGGTTGACGGCAACCAGATCGAAATGGATGGGGGCGCTGGCTTTGAGGCTCATCAGTATGTCGAGCATACCGAAGCTGTCCTTGCCGCCGGAGAGGCAGACCATGACCTTGTCGCCCTCTTCAATCATGTTGAAGTCGGCAATGGCCTGACCCACGTTGCGCCGCAGGCGCTTCTGCAGTTTGTTAAAACTGTATTTTTCTTTGGCGTTCAGCTCTTCTAGCATGCTCGTAAAACCCGGGACACAAATAAGCGCGTTATTATAGCCATGTCCCGGGGGAGGGCAAGGTGCCAGGCACCTTATGATTGATTGCGACGACTGTCGACCGGGCAGCTGTAGTCCGCCGGTTTGAGGATCAGGATGTCGCAGGAGAGGCGGTCAATCACATGTTCGGCAGTATTGCCGAGCAGAGCAGCAGAAAGCCCGGTACGGCCGACGCAGCCCATGATCATCAGGGTCGCCTTGAGCTCTTCGGCCATATCCGGCAACACCTCTTCCGGTAGCCCCTCTGCTACCCGGGTCCAGAGATGACCGATCCCGAATTTGTCGGCATGGCTGAGCAGCAGGCTTTCGTGGTGTTTGCGGATCGCTTCGTTGTAGGCGTTGGGGTCAAACTCCGGCAGCTCGATGGCCACGTTGACCGGGGTGCCCGGGTAGGTGTTGACCAGATAGAGGTTGGAGCCCAGCAGCTCGGCGATGTCGCTCCCCTCCTGGGTGATCCGTTCGTTGAGCAGTTTCTGATCCGGATCGTCGCTTGAGCAGTTGATGGCGGCGATGATGTTGCCGCCCCGTTGCCAGTGACCCTCCTTGACCAGCAGCACCGGACAGGGGCATTTGCGCAGCAGGTGCCAGTCGGTGGGGGTAAAGATGAAGGTTTGCAGGAAGCTGTGATGGTGTGTGGCTTTGACCACCAGATCGTGGCGCTGCTCCAGCACCTCCTGAATGACGCACTCGAAGGGACGATTGTGCCAGACCACCTTCACTTCGCACTCTATCCCCTGTGCCCGATAGGGGGTCAGGATCTCGTCCAGCCACTCACGTCGCTGTGAAATGACGCCATCACGCATCTCTTGCCGCTCGTCCACCGAGAGCATGGCAGTCATTTCATACGAGAAGTCATAGATGGTGAGCAGCAGGGTCAGATGGGCGTTTTCGTCCAGCTCGGCGACTTTGACTGCCCGTTCGAGGGCGATTTGACGCTCCTCTTCTGGATTGATAACCACCAGAATATTCTGATATTTGACCATCTTCTCCTCCTTGGAAAAGTCCAATGACAGCAGAATCTTAGCCATTACAGCTTAGCGCAGGAGGAGGGTATGGGGAACGTACCGGATCACATTCCAGAGGAAAGGATCCGGCAGGGAAAGCAGGAGAAAAGCGGGAGGGTAAGCGGAAAAATCAGCCGCAGGGCGGGCGAGTTGCACCGGCCATCATGCCAAGGGCGACTTGATCCAGCACGGTAATGTATTTGCCTTTGACGCTGATGAGACCGGACTTCTGGAAGCGGCCAAGCAGACGACTGATGGTCTCGACGGTCAGTCCCAGATAGTTGCCAATGTCACCACGGGTCATGGAGAGACGGAACTCCTTGGCGGAGAAACCGCGCTCGGAGAAGCGTACCGACAGATTGTGCAGGAAGGCGGCGAGGCGCTCTTCGGCATTCTTCTTGGAGAGCAGCAGGATCATCTCCTGATCGCCCATGATTTCGTTGCTCATCAGACGCATGATCTGCTGGCGCAGCTTGGGCATCTTGCCGGAGAGATCATCCAGCACTTCAAAGGGGATCTCGCACACCATGGCGGTTTCCAGCGCCTGGGCGAAGGAGGGGTGTGCTTGTTTGTGGATGGCATCAAAACCGACCAGATCGCCAGCGAGGTGGAACGCGGTGATCTGCTCATCCCCTTGCTCGGTGATGGTGTAAGACTTGATGGTCCCGGAACGGATGGCATAGAGCGATTTGAACTCATCGCCAGCCTTGAACAGCTCTTCACCCTTCTGGATCGGCTTCTTGCGCTCGATGATGCTGTCCAGCTGATCAAGCTCGTTGTCGTTCAGAGTGAAGGGAATACAGAGCTGACTGATGCTGCAATCCTGGCAATGAATTGCACAGCCACCGCTCTGGATACGTCTGCCAGGTTTCTTTTCCGGGATCATAGGCTCATACGAATAATTGATTTATATCAAACAAGTTTACCATCAACTCATCCGTTTTGGATAGGGTTTCAAAAGGAAGCAATGCCAATCCAGAAGGTATGCACCCCGAACAAAATGAGCAGCAGGGCACCGCCAAGGCGCAAACTGCGCAGGGTGAGCCAGTATCTCAGGCGATCGGCAAGCCCGCCCAACGCGAACAGGGTGGGCAGGGTGCCGAGACCAAAAAAGAGCATGATCAGCGCCCCGCCACTGGCCGAACCGGCCGCCGCGCTCCAGGTCAGCATGGAGTAGACCAGCCCGCAGGGCAGCCAGCCCCACACCATGCCAAAGGGCAATGCCTGCAGCGGTGAGGTGAAGGGGATAAATTTGCCCGCCAGCGGTTTGATACGGGGCCAAAGTCTGGCGCCGAGCCGCTCCAGCAGCAAGATCCCTTGCCACCAGCCCGCCAGATAAAGGCCAAGCGCAATCATCAATAACGCCGCCACTAGGCGTAAGCTGGCAATAGCGTGTTTGCCTGCGCCCAGCTCGCTGGTGGTGGCGAGCAGGCCGCCCACCAGTGCACCTGCAATGACATAGCTCAGGATCCGGCCGAGGTTGTAGTTGAGCAGATAACCGAGCCGCCCCCAGAAGTGCTGCTTGTTGGCGGGGATTGCCATTGAGAGCGCGGCGGAGACGCCACCGCACATGCCGATGCAGTGGGCAGAGCCTGCCAGTCCGACCAGCAGGGCGCCGGCCAGATCAAGATTGTGGGTCATGGTCAGCAGGCTTTGCGGGTTTGTGGGTGGGTTGCTCTTCGTCAAACAGGATGTTGGAACCCTGCCGGTCGAGATCTTCAAACTGCTCGGAGCGAATGGCCCAGAAGAAGACGACCCCGGCGATGATCACAAACAGGATGGCGATGGGGATCAGGACAAAAATTATATTCATGATAGGTACCTTGGCGTTCTTCCTTGGCAAGCGTCCCCTATGGTAACCCTGTTCGGGCAGGGGGCCAGCCGCTATCAATTAGAAATGTGGCCTGCATCGGAGGCAGGCCACATTTTCAGCTATTTTCCGCCACCAGCCTCATCGGTTGAGGCGCATGGAGTTGGTTACCACGATGAGCGAGCTGAGCGACATGCCCGCCGCCGCCAGATAGGGGGGCAGCCAGCCGCAGGCCGCCAGCGGCAGCACCAGCAGGTTGTAACCGATGGACCAGGCGAAGTTCTCGATGATGATCTTGCGGGTACGCATTGCCAGCACTCTGGCCTCGAGCAGTCGGCTCAGGTCATCTGCCAGCAGGATGGCATCGGCGCTGTTTTTCGCCAGATCGGTGCCACCGGCCATGGCGAACGAGGCGTGCGCTCCGGCCAGTACCGGCGCGTCGTTGATGCCATCGCCCACCATGATGCTGATATCCCCCCGGGCTTCCCGGGCCTTGAGGTAGGCCAGCTTGCCATCGGGCGAGACCCCCTTGACCAGCTCATCCACGCCCAGCTCGCGGGCAATCTCGTCTGCTTGCAGAGAGCTGTCGCCAGTCAGCACGGTAGTTTGCAGACCTGCCGCCTTGAATGCCGCGATCAGCGCCTTGGCATCGGGGCGCAGGGTATCTTCCAGATTGAAGCGGGCCAAGACCTGCTGCTCGTCGGCCAGATAGATAGCCAGACCGCGGCCATGCTCTTGCGCCGGATCCAGCCCAAGCCAGCGGGCACTGCCGATGCGGTAGCGTACGCCATCCACCAGCGCCGTGATGCCGTGACCGATGACCGGGGTGAACTCGCGAACGGATGGCAACACGGCGATGCTGTCGGCGGGCAGTCGGAAGGCGCGTGCAATGGGGTGTTCGGATTGCGCCTCCATGGCCCGGGCGATGGCGAGGCAGCGCGCCTCATCAAGGTCGGCCAACGCCTGAGTCTGCGTCAGACTGATCTCCCCTGTGGTCAGGGTGCCAGTCTTGTCCATCACGATCCGGTTGGCCTTGGTCAGCACGTCCAGCACATGACCACGGCGCAGCAGAATGCCGTTGCGGGTCAGATTGGCGGTGGCCGAGGTCAGCGCCGTCGGGGTGGCCAGCGACAGGGCACAGGGGCAGGTGGCAACCAGCACGGCGAGAGTGACCCAGAACGCCTGATCTGGTTGATGGAAGTGCCAGAAGGTCCAGACGGCGGCGGCAATGACCAGCAGCACCAGAATAAAGTGGCGCGACAGCTGATCCGCCATCTGGGCGATGGCCGGTTTATCATCGAGGGCGTGATCCTGCAGCCGCATGATCTGGGCGATCCGCGACTCTTCAATACGGTGGCTGACCCGGATCTGCAGCGGGGCATCCGTGTTGATGGTGCCGGCATAGACCTGATCGCCGGGCTGTTTGAGCAGGGGCAGCTGTTCACCGGTCAGCATGGATTCGTTGAGGCTGGCTTGTCCTTCGACAATGATGCCGTCCGCCGGCAAGGTGGCGCCAGCCAGCACCCGTACCCGATCGCCGACCTGCAAGGTCTTGGCCGCTACCTCATGTTCCCCTTCCTCATCGATGCGGGTCGCCATGATGGGCACCAGTCGCGCCAGATTGGAGCTCGATTCAGACGCCTTGCGCCGGGCCCGCAACTCGAGAAAGCGCCCCAGCAGCAGGAAGAAGACGAACATGGTGATGGAGTCGTAATAGACCTCACCGGTATTGAAGACAGTGGCCCACATGGAGGCGATAAAAGCCCCGATCAGCGCTAGCGACACCGACACATCCATCGACAGGTGACCCTGTTTCAGGCTGCGCCAGGCACCCACATAAAAGGGCTGGGCCGAGTAGATCATGATGGGGGTGGAGAGCAGCAGGCTTATCCACTTGAAGTAGACCATGAACTCATCTTCAACGCTGATGAAGAGATCCATGTAGAGGGCCACGGCGCACATCATCACCTGCATCGAGCCCAGCCCTGCCAGTGCCAGCCGGAACATATAGCTGCGCACCTCTTTGGCGTAGAGCGCCTCCTGTTGATGGGTCTGGAACGGGTAGGCGCGATAGCCGATCTGGGCAAATCCCTTGAGAATGTCACTCAGGGAGAGCTGGTCTGGATCCCACTTGATACGGGCCCGGTGGGTGGTGGTGTTGACGTTGATGTAGCGCAGGCCGCCAAGGGTCATCAGGTGACGTTCGATAAGCCAGGCACAGGCGGCACAGGTGAGCCCTTCAACTGTCAGTTGGATTTCGCGAAGGGTACCGCTGTCGGTGACAAAATCCTGTTGCACTTCTGCCAGATCGTAGTGGGTGAGGGCGGCCAGCTCCTCGGGCACCAGATCGCCCTTGGTGCCGGGAGCGGTGCGGTGATCGTAGTAACTGGCGAGGCCGCACTCCATGATGGTTTCTGCCACAGCCTGACAACCGGGGCAGCACATGGGGCGAACAATCCCCTTTATCTCGAGGGAATAGCCACTATTGGCGGGTACCGGCTCGCCACAGTGAAAACAGGGAGTCATGCGTTATGCCCCCCTGAATGCAGAATGCAAGCAGCAGGGGCGCTGGCGAGCACCGGCTCGCCACAGTGAGAACAGCCGGTCATGGCTTAGCGTCCTTTCGGGTCGAGTTCGACAGGGGCCAGTGTGGGCAGCTGGACGGTCTCTTGCAATCGCCACTCGTGATCAAAGGCATCGACCCGAATGTGCCACTTGCCGACCAGCGGCTTGTCGAAATGGAGGCGATAGGTGCCGCTCGCATCGGCGGTGATCATGTGTTCGCTGTCCTGACCGGCCAAGGTCGGGTGAAACAATGAGAGATAGAGAGCTTGCCCGGCAGGAATGTCACCGCTGATGGGTTTGAGAGTCAGCTCGTTGCCGTCAACCTCCAGCCCAAAGCGGATATTGAGCGCTTCGGAGCGGTCAAACTTGCTCAAGTCCTGATTGATCTCTTTCCCTTGTTTGTAATAGTCCTCGGCCACCAGATTGACCCCATCCTTGCTGGCGATGATGGCGGTGGCGATACTGCCGACAACGGCGGCAGTGGGGAGGGCGATGATAAACCAGGGCCAGAATTGGCGATACCACGGTTTGGATAGAGGTTGGGTCATGATTGCTACTGCCATGAAACGAATGATTAACGTGGAAGATGGTTTTTACGCAACACAAGATAACAAAAAGCCTCGAGGAGTCGAGGCTTTTTGCTGTGTAATCACGTGTTTATCACATGTTACAACGTTACGGGCGAACCTTATTTGGCAGACTGTTGATGAGACAGGCTGTAAACGTAGGAGGCCAGCAGGTGAACCTTGTCCTCACCCAGAATGTCTTTCCAGGCTGGCATCACGCCGTGACGACCGTGGGTGATGGTTTGCACCACCACTTCGCGGGAGCCACCGTAGAGCCAGGTGTTGTTGGTCAGATCTGGCGCGCCGACGGCAATACCGCCCTTCGCATCGGCCCCGTGGCAGGCAGCGCAGATGGCAAAGCGTGCTTCACCTTTCTTCACTTCCACCAGGTCGACCTTGCGACCGGAGAGGCTCAGCACATAGGAGGCCACTTCCTGAACGCCATCTTTGCCGAGGATTTCACCCCAGGCAGCCATGATCCCCTGACGACCGCCCATGATGGTGGTCTTGATTTGATCAGGCTGGCCGCCCCATTGCCATTCGCTGTCGGTCAGGTTCGGGAAGCCGCGGCCACCACGGGCATCGGATCCGTGGCACTGGGAGCAGTTCTGCAGGAACAGACGCTGACCCACTTTCAGGGCTTCCGGATCCTTGGCGATCTCGGTGATGGCACGATAGGTTTTGCCATCCGCTTCGTAGGTGAGTTCACGGAACTTGGCGCCGTAGATCTCGTCAGCCTTGGCGACCTCGCGGTCATACTCCACTGCGCGACCTTCGGCCTTGGCCGATTCGGTTGCAGCCTTGGACTCGGCCAGCGAGCGCACGTCCTGGTTGGAACTTTGCCAGCCCAGCAGGCCTTTGAAGTTGCCAAGCCCCGGGAAGGCGACCAGATAGACCAGACCGGTGACGATGAAGAAGAGGAACATGTAAGTCCACCACTTCGGCAGCGGGTTGTTGATCTCCTCGATGCCATCGAAGGAGTGACCCATCGATTTGCCTTCTTCAACACCCATCTTGTCCTTGCGGCACCACATCAGCAGCAAGAAGCAGCCGAGGATGGTTCCCAGACTGATGACAGTCACAAAAATGCTAAACAGAGTGCTCATTATTGTTTCGCTCCTGCGTTCTTTTTATCAGCACCGGGTTGCTCATCATCGGCAAAAACCAGATTGGCAGCCTCGTCGAAAGAGGTCTTGCGGCGTTTGCTGTAGGCCCAGACGATGATGCCAATCATGATGGCCATCAACAGCAGGGTATACAGACCGCGAAATGTGCCGTAGTCCATTTTCGCCTCCTTATTTCAGGGCATGACCCAGTGATTGCAGATAGGCCACCAGCGCATCCAGCTCGGTTTTGCCCTTGACGGCTTCGCCAGCACCCTGAATATCGGCGTCGGTATAGGGCACACCGAAGTGATCGCGGAACAGCGCCAGCTTCTTGGCGGTCATCTCACCGGTCAGCACATTGGTATCAAGCCAGGGGTAGGCGGGCATGTTGGATTCCGGTACCACATCACGCGGGTTGATCAGGTGAACCTTGTGCCACTCGTCGGAGTAGCGGCCACCAACACGGGCCAGATCCGGACCAGTACGCTTGGAGCCCCACAGGAAGGGGTGCTCCCAGACGCTCTCACCGGCGACCGAGTAGTGACCGTAACGCTCGGTTTCGGCACGGAACGGACGGATCATCTGGCTGTGGCAGTTGGTGCAGCCTTCGCGAATGAAGATGTCGCGTCCTTCCATCTGCAGAGCGGTGTAGGGCTTGAGGCCCTCCACAGGCTCGGTGGTTTGCTTCTGGAAGAACAGCGGAGTGATTTCAACCAGGCCCCCCAGACTGATGGCGAAGATGATGCCGACCACCAGCATGGGAACGCTTTTTTCAAATATTTCGTGACGGTTATTGTTGCTCATGGGTTGACCTCTTCAATCATGCTGGCTGGGCGACAGGTTCCAGAGAACCTTTTGGCGCAGTGATGGTGCGATAGGCGTTGTAAGCCATCAGCAACATGCCGGTGACGAAGAAGCAGCCTCCCAGGAAGCGCACGAAATAGAAGGGATAGGATGCCTGCAGCGCTTCAACGAAGCTGTAGGTCAGGGTGCCGTCTTCGTTGACTGCACGCCACATCAGGCCCTGCATCACGCCGGAAATCCACATGGCGACGATGTAGAGCACGGTGCCCACGGTCGCCAGCCAGAAGTGAACGTTGATCAGTTTGACGCTGTACATCCGGCCCTGACCGAACAGGTTCGGGATCAGGTGATAGACGGCACCGATGGAGACCATGGCAACCCAGCCCAGCGCACCGGAGTGAACATGACCGACGGTCCAGTCGGTGTAGTGGGAGAGGGCGTTGACGGTTTTGATCGCCATCATAGGGCCTTCGAAGGTCGACATGCCGTAGAAAGAGAGGGAGACGATCAGGAAGCGCAGGATGGGGTCATAACGCAGTTTGTGCCAGGCACCGGAGAGGGTCATGATGCCGTTGATCATGCCGCCCCAGGAGGGGACGAACAGGATCAGGGACATCACCATGCCCAGCGACTGAGCCCAGTCAGGCAGTGCGGTGTAGTGCAGGTGGTGCGGACCGGCCCAGATATAGAGGGAGATCAGCGCCCAGAAGTGCACGATGGAGAGGCGATAGGAGTAAACCGGACGACCGGCCTGCTTGGGCACGAAGTAGTACATCATCCCCAGGAAACCGGCGGTCAGCAGGAAGCCTACCGCGTTGTGGCCATACCACCACTGCACCATGGCGTCCATGGCGCCGGAGTACATGGAGTAGGACTTCATGCCGGAGAGCGGCACTTCCATGTTGTTGACAATGTGCAGCACCGCAACGGTGATGATGAAGGCGCCGAAGAACCAGTTCGCCACATAGATGTGGGAGGTGGTGCGCTTCATCAGGGTGCCGAAGAAGACGATCGCATAGGCGACCCATACCACAGTGATGGCGATATCAATCGGCCACTCCAGCTCGGCATACTCTTTGGCGGAGGTGTAACCGAGCGGCAGAGAGATGGCGGCAGAGAGGATGATTGCTTGCCAGCCCCAGAAGACGAAGGTTGCCAGCGGGCCACCAAACAGTCTGGTTTGGCAGGTGCGCTGCACCACGTAAAACGAGGTGGCCATCAGTGCACTGACGCCGAAGGCGAAGATCACTGCGTTGGTATGGAGGGGCCGCAGACGACTGTAAGTCAGCCACGGGGTCTCGAAGTTGAGGGCAGGCCAGATCAACTGGGCTGCGATCAGTACGCCAACCGACATGCCGACAATTCCCCAGACAATCGTCATGACGGTAAACTGGCGAACAACGGTGTAGTTGTACTCAGGATGGTTAGTTGTATGGCTCATCGTTATATTCCGCTTCCGATGCTGCTGTTGTTTGGTTTTGTATCCGGAGGACCGGACTGGCTTCATCAGCCACCGCTGACCAGTTGTTAACATCTGTTAACGAAAGGAAAAGCAAAAGATGGCTAAATGAAAACTGCATGGGAATGATACTGAAGTGACAGGTAAAATAACAGTATAAACAGTGATATATTTGGCTCCGTCCGGTCTCGATATGGCAGTTTTTTACCTTGTTCGAGATCACAAAAAACTATTTTAATTGCATCTTAATCGGGCTGTTTTTGATGAAAGAGAGACTTACCGCACGTAAAGTTTTGCACCTCGTACTGGTATTGGCGCTGTTATTGGCGCTGATGGCCTATCGCACCTGGTTTTCGGCCGATAACAGCGTCTCTGCTGACCAGAAAAAAGATCAGATTTGTGATCTTTCCCACACCCCTTGCAGCGCGCTTATTGGTGACAAGCCGCTGACAGTCGCCATCAAGGAATTACCGCTGCGCGCCGAACATGACTTTGCCATCGCTATTAGCGGCGGCGATCCGGCCATCAAACCGGTGAAAGCGACACTCGAAGGCAAAGATATGTTTATGGGCACCATTCCGGTGAACTTTGAAGAAATAGACGGACTGTGGCAGGGGGTGACCCAGGTGGGGAGTTGTACATCACCCGTCATGATCTGGTTGTTAAATATCGAGTGGAGTAATGGTCAACGCCAGCAATTGGCGCTTTCCGTTGCCCGGGAATAACGGCGCAAGGAGCGGGGAGTGGAAAAAATATTTGAAATTTCCCGGCCAGGCGTTACCTTCCCCAAACCATCAGGGAGTGAAGTTCATTTAATCATGATTGAAAAACAACCGTTTTATCGCACCCTCAACCAGCAGGCCAAGGCGCTGCTGGAGGGGGAAACCGATCTGATTGCCAATCTGGCCAACCTCTCCGCACTGCTGAATCAAGAGCTGGCGGAGATCAACTGGGTCGGTTTTTATCTGTTGCAGGGCGAGACCCTGGTATTGGGGCCATTTCAGGGCAAACCGGCCTGCGTGCGGATCCCGGTCGGCCGTGGGGTGTGTGGTACGGCAGTGGCAGAGGGGAGAACCCAGCTCATTGACGATGTCCACCAGTTCGACGGTCACATCGCTTGCGATGGCGCGAGCAACTCGGAAATCGTGATCCCGGTTCGCCGTGGTGGCGAGATCATCGGGGTGCTCGATATCGACAGTCCGATTTTTAACCGTTTCGACCAGGAAGACCGGATTGGCCTCGAAGAAACGGTGCAAATTTTGGAAAGCATGCTCTAAGTCATTGCTAGATGGTTCGCAAAAGGCCCCAAGCTCTCTATAATGGGGCCTTTGTTGTGCTCGGGACGTGCCCGTGCGTTTATATGAAAGCCAAGGTTATACATGGAAAACACTGAGAAGCTGAAGAACAGTAAAGAGATCGTTGCCTACCTGGTCGAGAAATTCCCGGCCTGCTTCGTTGCTGAAGGAGAGGCCAAGCCGCTCAAGATTGGCATCTTCCAGGATTTGGCCGAGCGTCTTGCTGACGATGCCAGAGTCTCCAAGACCATGCTGCGTTCCGCACTGCGTCAATACACCTCCAGCTGGCGCTACCTGCACGGTCTCAAAGCTGGCCAGGCTCGCGTTGATCTGGATGGCAACCCGGGCGAGCTGCTGACCGAAGAGCACATCGAGCACGCCAAGCAAGCTCTGAAAGAGAGCAAAGAGCGCGTATTCGCCAGCCGTCGTACCAATACCAAAGAGAAGGATGAGAAGGCCAAGAAGCCCCGTCGTCCTGCTGTGCGCAAAACCGAGAAAGCTGATGTAGCTGCCAAGCCGAAAGCTGCCGCCAAGGCACCGGTCGCTGACGCTCCGCTGGTTAAAGTGGATGCCGCTACGCTGAAAGTGGGTCAGGATGTGCGCGTCGTTATGGGTAAATTCCCGGTTCCGGCAACCATCAAGGAAGTAACCAAGGACGATGTACAGGTCCAACTGCAGACCGGCATGATGGTGCGGGTCAAATCAGAGCACTTGGTTCTCTAAGGAGACAAATGTTGAAGCATGGCGTAATTCGTTTTTCCCTCGTTGCCTGTAGCCTGGCGCTTGCCGGGCTTGCACAGGCCATCGAGCCGGTGCTCAAGGAGAGTGATTTGCCTGTGTTGGCTCAAGAGAGCCAACATGCTACGGCCAGCAAGCGAATTACCAATCTGTTTACCCGCTCGCACTACAAACAGTTCAAGCTCGACGATGCCTTTTCCTCCGTGATTTTCGATAAATATCTGGAGAATTTGGACTACAGCCGCAACCTGTTTTTGGCCTCTGATATCAGCCGTTTTGAAAAGTACCGTAACGGTTTTGACACCGACCTCGAAAGAGGCCGTCTGGCTCCCGCCTACGAGATGTTCAACCTGAGTCAGCAGCGGCGTTATGAGCGGTTCGAATACGCCCTCAAACTGCTTGATACTCCTTTCGATTTTACCCAGACCGACAACTATGTGTTTGATCGGGAAGGGGCGGCTTGGCCCAAAGATGAAGCAGAGCTCAACGAGCTGTGGCGTCAGCGGGTCAAGTTCGATGCCCTGAGCCTCAAGCTCAGCGGCAAGGAGTGGCCCGAGATCAAGGAGCTGCTTGGCAAGCGTTACAACAACGCCATCAAGCGGATGTCCCAGACCGAGAGTGAGGATGTCTTCCAGCTCTTCATGAACTCCTTCGCTCGCGCCATCGAACCGCACACCAGTTACCTCTCACCGCGCAGTGCCGATCGTTTCAACACCGAGATGAACCTCTCGCTGGAGGGGATTGGTGCCGTGTTGCAGGCGGAAGATGACTTTACCGTCATCCGTTCTCTGGTGCCTGGTGGCCCGGCTGCCAAATCCAACCACCTCAAACCCGATGACAAGATCACCGGGGTGGGGCAGGAAGATGGCAAGATTGTCGATGTGATCGGCTGGCGTCTTGATGACGTAGTCGAGCTCATCAAGGGGCCCAAAGGGAGCAAGGTCAAGCTGGAGATCCAGCGCGGCAAGGGCGCAACTGCCAAGACCGAGCAGATCGAGCTGACCCGCGACAAGGTGCGCCTTGAAGATCGGGCTGCCAAGTCCAAGGTGATTAACGCCGAAGGCAAGAAGATTGGTGTCATCGAAATCCCGAGTTTTTACGTCAATCTGCACGATGACGTGATCAAGGAGCTCTCGAGCCTCAACAAGAAGAAGATCGATGGCTTGATCATTGATCTGCGCGGTAACGGCGGCGGCGCTCTGACTGAAGCTTCCGCTCTCAGCGGTCTCTTCTTTGCCAGCGGTCCCGTGGTGCAAATTCGTGATCACATGGGCCGTATCACGGTCAATGGCGATGACGATGGCAACGTCTACTACGGCGGCCCGATGTCGGTGATGATCGACCGCTACAGTGCCTCGGCCTCCGAGATCTTCGCTGCCGCCATGCAGGATTATGGCCGAGCGTTGATTCTGGGTGAAAACTCGTTCGGCAAGGGGACGGTGCAGCAGCATCGCAGTCTCGCCAAGGTCTATGACTTCTACGAGCAGCCGCTGGGTCACGTTCAGTACACCATCGCCAAGTTCTACCGGATCGACGGTGGCAGCACCCAGAACAAGGGCGTTGCGCCGGATATCAGCTTCCCGACACCGGTTGCTCCGGAAGAGACGGGCGAAAGCCGTGAGTTCAATGCGTTGCCGTGGGACAAGATTGCCTCCGCCAACTACGAGAAACTCGGCAACTTCGCCAGCCTGCTGCCCAAGTTGCAGGCGGCGCACGATGCCCGGATCGCCAAGGATCCCGAGTTTGCCTATGTGATGCAGGACATCGCCGACTACAAGGAGGAGAAAGACAAGAAGTCGGTCTCCCTCAACGAGGCGGAGCGTGTTGCAGAGCAGGCGAAACAGGATGAGAAAGCGCTCAAACGTACCAACGAGCGTCTGGCACGTCTTGGCAAGCCGGCGGTGAAGAGTCTGGATGAACTGCCCGCTGATTTTGAAGCGCCCGATGAGTATCTCATCGAAGCGGCCAATATCACAGCGGATCTGGTCAAGGTCAGCAAACGCAGCTGACAAGGCGACCTCCAATGCACAAGGGCGACTGCTGTCGCCCTTTCTTTTTGTCTGGCATATCTGACGTAATGCAAATTGTTTGACCCCGCCAGTTGGTTGTGACAGCCTCTTTCTCGCCTTTAACAAGCGTGGAAGCAGACAATAATGACCGATCACTCCCAGGCCATGACGGCCAAATATCGCCAGGATTATCAGGCGCCGCTCTACTGGATCGACACCATCGACCTCGATTTCCAACTGCAGGAGTCGCTGACCCAGGTCACCGCCATCACTCGCATTCGTCGCAACGGCGAGCACAATGCGCCGCTCGTCCTCGATGGTGAGCAGCTGACCCTCAAAAGCGTTGCCATTGATGGCATTCCCTGTGACCACTACGAGCAAGGCGAGAGCAGTCTGACCCTGTTCAACCTGCCGGCCGAATGTGTGCTGACCATTGTCACCCTGTTGGATCCGGCCGCCAACACCGCGCTGGAAGGGCTTTACAAGTCAGGCGATGCCTACTGCACCCAGTGTGAAGCGGAAGGCTTTCGCCGCATAACCTATTATCTGGACCGCCCCGACATTCTGGCGCGTTACAGCACCCGCATTACCGCCGACAAAGCTCAGTTCCCCTTCCTGCTCTCCAACGGCAACAAGGTCGATAGCGGTGATCTGGATGGCGGCCGTCATTTCGTACAGTGGCAGGATCCTTTCCCCAAACCCAGCTACCTGTTTGCGCTGGTGGCCGGTGATTTCGATGTGGAGCGCAGCCACTACACCACCAAGAGCGGCCGCAAGGTGGCCCTCGAGATCTTCGTCGACAAGGGCAACCTCGATCGCGCCGGTTTTGCCATGGAGAGCCTCATCAACTCCATGCGTTGGGACGAGCAGCGTTTTGGCCTCGAGTATGATCTCGACATTTACATGATCGTCGCGGTGGACTTCTTCAACATGGGCGCCATGGAGAACAAGGGGCTCAACATCTTCAACTCCAAGTTCGTGCTGGCCAATCCGGCCACCGCCACCGACAGCGACTACCACGGTATCGAGCGGGTGATCGGTCATGAGTATTTCCACAACTGGACCGGCAACCGCGTCACCTGTCGAGACTGGTTCCAGCTCAGCCTGAAAGAGGGGCTGACAGTGTTCCGGGATCAGGAGTTCTCCTCCGATCTGGGCTCCCGTGGCGTCAACCGCATCAACAACGTGCGTACCGTGCGTGGCCCGCAGTTTGCCGAAGATGCCGGCCCCATGGCACACCCGATCCGCCCGGATGTGGTGATCGAGATGAACAACTTCTACACCCTGACCGTCTACGAGAAGGGGTCGGAAGTGATCCGCATGATGCATACTCTGCTGGGGGAAGATGCCTTTCAGGCCGGTATGCGCCTCTACTTCGAGCGTCACGACGGCTCGGCCGCTACTTGTGATGATTTCGTGCAGGCGATGGAGGATGCTTCCGGTGTCGATCTCGGTCGTTTCCGTCGCTGGTACAGCCAGTCCGGCACCCCCGAGCTGACCGTGACCGACGAGTATGATGCCGCGAGCGGTATCTATCGCCTCCATGTCAGCCAGCATACCCCGCCGACTCAGGATCAACCGCAGAAGCTGCCGCTGCATATCCCCCTCGATATCGAGCTCTATGACGAGCAGGGTGCCGTCATTCCTCTGCAGTATCAGGGCAAGGCCATCGGCAACGTGCTCGATGTGCTGGAAGCGGAGCAGACCTTCGAATTCGATCAAGTGCCCGTCAAACCGGTTCCTTCTCTGCTTCGGGACTTCTCTGCGCCGGTCAAGCTACACTATGACTACAGCGACGAAGCGCTCGCCTTCCTGATGCGCTTTGCCCGCAACGAGTTTGCCCGCTGGGATGCGGCCCAGATGCTGATCAACAAAGCGGTCATCGATGGGGTGGCGCGGGTCCAGCACGGGCAGGGGGTTGAGCTCTCCCAGACCCTGCTGGCCGCCTTCGTCGCCATTCTGGACGACTGTGAACTGGATTTGGCCCTCAAGGCGGAGATCCTGGCGCTGCCCGGTGAAGCGACCCTGGCCGAGCTGTTCGAGGTGGCCGATATCGATGCCATCCATCAGGTGCGCGACGCGATCCACACCCGTCTTGCCGAGGCCTTTGGCGCGCGTTTGGCGGCGACCTATCAGAGTTTGCGTCTGAACGGTTATCAGGTGGTGCATGCCGATATGGCCAAGCGAGCCCTCAAACGGGTCGTGCTCGGCTATCTGGCTGCGTTGGATGCGGAGCATGCTGATGCGCTGGTGCGCGAGCAGTATGCAACTGCCGACAACATGACCGACACCCTGGCGGCACTGCAGGTAGCCAACGGCTATCTGTTGCCATGCCGTGCCGCGCTGCTGGCCGATTTTGAAGGCAAGTGGGCCAAGGATGGACTGGTGCTGGACAACTGGCTGCGGCTGATTGGCAGCAAACCGGCTGCCGATGTGCTTAGCGAAGTGAAACAGGCGATGAATCACCCCACTTTCAGCATTCGCAACCCGAACCGACTGCGGGCGCTGATCGGCAGTTTCGCCATGAGTAATCAGGTGCAGTTCCATGCGGTGGATGGCAGCGGTTACCGCTTCCTGACCGATCTGCTGATCGAGCTCAACGAGGTCAATCCGCAGGTGGCCTCCCGCCTCATCACTCCGCTTATCCAGTTCAAGCGACTGGATGAGGCGCGCAAGGCCCTGATCCGCGCCGAGCTGACCCGTCTTGCCAACCTTGAGGGGCTGGCACGGGATCTGTTCGAGAAGGTCAGCAAGGCGCTGCAGCAGTAAGTATCGACGGGGCAGGGGCGTGAATGCGCCTGCCCCTATTGTGTGATTTGTCGTGTGATCAGGAGCAAGCGTGAAGCAGTTTACTTTTCGGCTCTCATTGAGCAGTGACGAGGTGATGCTGATGTATCAGGGCCATGCCAGACGGCTGGTGGTGCGCAGCGAACAGGGATTGACCCTGGAACTTGGCATAGAAAAAATACGCCCCTTTGTCGCCATCAATGGTGTGCATGGCTATTTTCGGCTCAAAACCCAGGACGATTACCGCTTTATCAACCTCGAACGCATAAATTAACAAAAATCGAACAGATTACCGACTGTTTATCTGCTTTATGTCACTATCTATCCGGTAAACTGGCACAAAGGTAGTGGGAATTTCTGTATTTTTGGTTTTTTACAAAATTTCTCACAGTTTAAGCCGTGATCTGCACCTTGTTTTTAACATCTCGTTAGCACCTTTCCTCGCCTTCCCTTAGCCAAGCCATTACACTTCGCAACAACTCTGCACCAGCGGGTAACCAGGGTGGTTGCCTCTGCGTCGGTGGTTAATGTCGTCCGATAAGGAATATAAAAATGGCATTGAAAGACGCCCCTACCTCAGTTCTGCTCGAAAACGTTCTCAGCCTGATCCATCAGAAGTTGCCCAAAAAAAGTGCCTCTCTGGTCGAGCGCTTCGTTGCCAAGTTCTACGGCAACATGGCGAGCTCCGACCTGCACGATCGCAATGACAGCGATCTCTATGGCGCGGCCCTGAGCCTGTGGAATGCCCTCAATCAGCGCAGCGGTACCGATCCCTACATCCGGGTCTACAATCCCGAGCTGACCCGTCACGGCTGGCAATCGCCCCATACCATCGTCGAGGTTATCCTGCAGGACTCCCCCTTCCTGGTGGACTCCATCCGGATGGCGCTTAAACGGCTCAATATCACCGCCCACATGATGCTGCACCAACCGCTGCACCTCATTCGTGGAGCGGATGGCAAGATTGACGCCATTCTGGAGCTCGACAACACCGACGGACAGACCTCGGTTGAAACGGCATTCCTTATCGAGATCGATCACCTCACCAGCGAGGAGCAGATGGCCGCGCTGGCTGCCGAGCTCAACTCGGTGGCCGGTGAAGTGGCACTGGCAGTCGGCGACTGGCAACCGATGCTGGCCAAGCTCAATGAGATCATCGACGAACTGCCCAAGCGCAAGCACCCGGTCAGCAAGGAGGAGGTGGCCTCCTGCGTTGCTTTCCTCAAATGGGTAGCTGCCCACAACTTTACCCTGATGGGCTATCGTCGTTACGATGTCAAGGCGGTGGAGGGGGATCACGAGATCCTGCCGCAGGCGAGCTCCAGTCTGGGGCTGATGAAGAACTCCATCAAGGAGGTGGGCCAGCGCCTTGGCAACATGCCTGCCAGCGCCCGTCATGCCGCTCTGAGTTCTGACCTGCTGATCCTCACCAAATCCAACAGCAAGTCCCGGGTGCACCGTCCGGCTTATGTGGATTACATCGGCATCAAGCGCTTTGACGAGCATGGCAAGGTGATCGGGGAAGATCGCTTCATCGGCCTCTACGCCTCTTCCATCTACAACACCAGCGCGACCCAGATCCCGCTCATCAGCCATCGTCTCGAGCGCATCATGGCCGCCTCCGGTCACGAGAAGGGCTCCCACGCCTACAAGGCGCTGCTCAACGTGTTGGAAACCTATCCCCGTGACGAACTGATCCAGGCCCGTGAAGAGGAGCTGCTGGCCACCGGTCTTGGGGTGCTGGAGATGCAGGAGCGGGACATGCTGCGGCTGTTCGTGCGCCGGGATGTCTATGGTCGTTTCTTCTCCTGCATGGTCTATGTCACCAAGGAGCGCTACAACACGGCGCTGCGGATCAAAACCCAGCAAATTTTGCAGAAGTATTTCGGCAGCAACGAAGAGGTGGAATTCAACGTCTACTTCACCGAAGGCGTGCTGGCGCGGACCCACTACATAGTGCGGGTCAACAACAACAACGTGGATGTGGATGTGAACGAAGTACAGAACAACCTGATTGAAGCGGCTCGCAGCTGGGACGACAGACTCGACTCCGTGCTGCTCTCCCATTATGGCGAGGCCCGTGGCAACGAGCTGCGCCGCCGTTTCAGTACCGCCTTCCCCCGTGCTTACAAGGAAGATGTGCTGCCTGGCTCTGCCGTGGCCGACATCATGGCGCTCGATAACCTGAGCGAAGCCGAGCCGCTGGGTATGCTGTTCTACCGCGCGCAGGAGGAGGAGAACGATCGTCGGGTACGGCTCAAGCTGTTCCATCGCACCGAACCCATTCACCTCTCCGATGTGTTGCCGATGCTGGAGAACATGGGACTGCGGGTGATCGGCGAGACCCCGTATCAGGTTCGCACTCCGGGGGGCGATCTGTTCTGGATCCTCGACTTCTCCATGTTGCTGCATGGCGAGCAGCCCTTTGATCTGGCCCAGAGCCAGCAGCGCTTCCAGCAGGCGTTTGCCGCTATCTGGAACAAGCAGCTGGAAGATGACGGCTTCAACCGGCTGGTATTGGGGGCGGGTCTCACTGGCCGTCAGGTCTCTGTGCTGCGCGCTTACGCCAAATACATGCGCCAGACTGGCGTCTCCTTCAGCCAGTCCTATATCGAAGAGACTCTGACCCGTTATCCCGATATCGCCCAACTGCTGTTTACCCTGTTTGAGCAGCGCCTCGACCCGGCTGGCAAGCAGCATGCCAAGGCAGAAGCCAAGTTGCATGAGGAGCTTGCCACCAAGCTGGATCAGGTAGCCAACCTGGACGACGATCGCATCATTCGCCGCTATGTGGAGATGATCGACGCTACCTTGCGCACCAACTACTACCAGCTGGACAAGGCGGGCAACATCAAGCCCTACATCTCCTTCAAACTGGCCCCCTCCAGTATCACCGACATGCCGCTGCCGCTGCCGAAATTCGAGATCTTCGTCTACTCGCCGCGAGTGGAAGGGGTACATCTGCGCTGGGGCAAAGTAGCTCGTGGCGGTCTGCGCTGGTCCGATCGCAAAGAGGACTTCCGCACCGAAGTGCTGGGTCTGGTGAAAGCCCAGCAGGTGAAGAACACCGTCATTGTGCCGGTGGGGGCCAAGGGCGGTTTCTACTGCAAACAGATGCCGGTGGGGGCGCCCCGTGCCGTCATCCAGGAGGAGGGTAAGGCCTGTTATCGCCTGTTTATTCGTGGCCTGCTCGATGTGACCGACAACATCATCGGCGGCGAGGTGATCCCGCCCAAATCCGTGGTACGCCACGATGAGGATGACTACTACCTGGTGGTTGCTGCCGACAAGGGGACTGCCACCTTCTCAGATATTGCCAACGAGATCAGCCTCGAATACGGCCACTGGCTCGGCGATGCATTCGCTTCCGGCGGCTCGGTCGGTTACGACCACAAGAAGATGGGCATCACCGCCCGCGGTGCCTGGGAGTCGGTCAAGCGCCACTTCCGTGAAATTGGCGTCAACTGCCAGACCACCGACTTCACTTGCGTGGGGATTGGGGACATGGCCGGCGACGTGTTCGGCAACGGCATGCTGCTCTCCGAGCACACCCGGCTGGTGGGCGCGTTCAACCACATGCACATCTTCGTTGACCCCACTCCGGATGCGGCCAAGAGTTTTGTCGAGCGCCAGCGCCTGTTCGATCTGCCGGGCTCCAGCTGGGATGACTACAACCGCGAGCTGATATCACAAGGGGGCGGCATCTTCCTGCGCTCGGCCAAGTCCATCAAGCTGAGCCCCGAGATGCAGACCCTGCTCGGCACCGACAAGGCCAGCATGGCGCCGAACGAGCTGATCAAGGCACTGCTTTGCCTCAATGTCGACCTGCTGTGGAACGGCGGCATCGGCACCTATGTGAAGAGCGCTCGCGAGAGCGATGGGGAAGTGGGCGATCGCAGCAATGACGCATTGCGGGTCAATGGTCGCGATTTGCGGGCACGTATCGTGGGTGAAGGGGGCAACCTGGGCTTTACCCAGCTTGGTCGGGTGGAGTACGCCAGTCAGGGCGGTCGCATCAATACCGATTTTACCGACAACGTGGGGGGGGTGGATTGCTCCGACAATGAGGTGAACATCAAGATCCTGCTGAACCAATTGGTGGCGGCAGGTGATCTGACCCTCAAGCAACGTAA
This sequence comes from Aeromonas sp. R10-2, assembly GCF_040908445.1. NCBI lineage: Bacteria > Pseudomonadati > Pseudomonadota > Gammaproteobacteria > Aeromonadales > Aeromonadaceae > Aeromonas > Aeromonas sp. R10-2. The sequence goes on from NZ_JBFODS010000078.1 coordinate 29,196, forward strand.
CCAGATGCTCTACGAGATGACCGACGATGTGGCGCAGATCGTGATCACCAACGCCTATCGCCAGTCTCAGTCCATCTCGGTCACCAGCTTCCGCGGCTCTGAACAACTCAAAGAGCAGCAGCGCTTTATTCAGGGACTGGAGCGGGAAGGCAAGCTCGATCGTGCGCTGGAGTCCCTCCCCTCTGACGAGGAGCTCTCCGAACGGATGGCGGCAGGGCAGGGACTGACCCGCCCCGAACTGGCGGTGCTGGTGGCCTACGGCAAGATGGTGCTGAAAGAGCAGCTCAACTGCCCGGAAGTGACCGACGAGCCCTTCCTCGCCAACATGCTGGTCACCAGCTTCCCGGCCAAGGTGCAGCAGCAGTTTGGTGCCCAGCTGGCCGATCACCCGCTACGCGGCGAGATCATCGCTACCCGGGTGGCCAACATGCTGGTTAACGACATGGGGCTCAACTTCGCCAGCCGGATGAAGGACGAGACCGGTGCCTCGGTCGCCGAAGTGGCCTGCTGCTTTGCCATGGCCCGCGAAGTGTTTGGCATGAACCAGCTGTGGCGCGATATCGAAGGGTGCGACAACCTGGTTGATGCCCAGACTCAGCTCGAGCTGATGTTCTACAGCCGCCGCATTGTGCGTCGAGCCACCCGCTGGTTCCTGCGTGCCCGCAATCGCAGCTGGAGTATCAGCGAGAACATCGCCTTCTTCCGTCCGGCGTTCGAGACCTTAGGGAAGCACCTCTACGAGGTGATGGATGAGAGCGAAGTGGCCGAGCATCGTCAGGCTGTTGCCAAGTGGATGGAGAAACAGGTGCCGGAGGCCATTGCCCGTCAGGTCGCCCATATGAGCAGCCTCTTCTCCAGCCTGGATCTGGCGCAGATTGCCGCGGAGCACAAGACCGATATCCTGCGCGCCGCCAATGTTTACTATCGCCTCGGTGCCAAATTGGATCTGCACTGGTTCCTCGACCAGATCAACCATCAGCCGGTCGGCAACCACTGGCAGGCGATGGCGCGAGCCTCCTTCCGCGAAGATCTTGACTGGCAGCAACGCAGTCTCACTTCTGTTGTACTGGAAGGGTGCAAAGATCAGGGAGAATGCGCTACCATACTGGCCGACTGGATTTCGGAGCATGAGCAACTCTTGTCCCGTTGGACCCACATGTTGGCCGACTTCAAGACCACCAGTACTCACGAGTTCGCCAAGTTCTCGGTGGCCTTGCGAGAGTTGAACCTGCTCCAGTTGAATTGTCGGGCACTTTAATTGCCAGATTAAGGCATGACACCGACATTACACCCAAAGCCCCGGCCAGTTGCCGGGGCTTTCTTTAAGGAGCAAAGATGTTGTACCCCATCGCCAGGCATTTCCTGTTCAAACTCAATCCGGAACAGGCTCACGATCTCTCCATGAAATATTTGCCCCGCCTTCTCGGTACGCCACTCGATTGTTTCTTCCGCCAGAATTTGCCGAAACGCCCCGTCACTGTCATGGGGCTTTCTTTTGCCAATCCGGTGGGGTTGGCGGCCGGTCTGGATAAAGATGGTGAGTGCATTGACGCGCTGGGCGCCATGGGATTTGGCTTTATCGAGGTCGGTACCGTCACCCCCAGACCCCAAAGCGGCAATGACAAGCCCCGTTTGTTCCGGGTTATTCCGGCAGAGGGGATCATCAACCGGATGGGATTCAACAACAAAGGGGTTGATCATCTGGTGGCCAAGGTAAAAGAGGCCAAATATCAGGGGGTCATCGGCATTAATATCGGCAAGAACAAAGACACTCCCATCGAACAGGGAAAGGATGATTACCTGATCTGCATGGACAAGGTTTATGATCATGCCGGTTATATTGCCGTCAATATCTCTTCCCCCAACACCCCGGGTTTGCGTTCGCTGCAATATGGCGAGGCGCTGGATGAATTGCTGGCCGCCCTCAAGGTGCGTCAGCAAGAGCTGGCCGCCCAATATAAAAAGTATGTGCCGCTGGCGGTTAAAATTGCCCCGGATTTAAGCCTTGAAGAAATAGATCAGGTGGCCGCTTCGTTGGTACGGAATGGTATTGATGGGGTTATTGCCACCAATACCACCCTCGAGCGCGAGATGATTTATGACATGCCCCACGCCGGTGAAGCGGGTGGCCTGAGTGGTCGTCCGCTGCAGCATAAGAGTACCGAGGTGATCCGTCATCTGGCCAAGGCGCTCAATGGTGCTCTGCCAATTATCGGGGTGGGTGGTATTGATAGTGCCATGGCCGCCCGTGAAAAATTGGCCGCCGGTGCCAGTCTGGTACAAATTTATAGCGGCTTTATTTATAAAGGGCCGGGGCTGGTCAAAGAGATTGTGACCAATATTTAAGAAATAGATGGCGGAGCCCTTTATTTGACGTTGCTGATTTCCTGCATATGGAATAAAGTCAACTGGTAATTATCAAGTAAGGGCTCCAACATGTTTATCCAACCGACCGATAGCTGGCAATGGCACTATGATGCCCAGAGTGACCGTCTGATGTTGGACCTGTCTGATAACATGTTATTTGCGACCGAGTATAAAGGGCGACAATTGGTGCCCAGCTCGTTTGCAACCCAGCCTTTTTGCGTCGATGATGCCGCCCTCTATTACCAGTTGATGGATAAAGCAGCCGAACTTGAGTGGAGTATTCCTCATCAGGTTCAGTTGGTGCTTAATGCCATCGCGGTCAGTCGCTTTTATAAACCACTGATGCCGCAAAGCTGGTTTTTTAGTGAACAGCATCCGCAAGTGATCCCGCAAAATGGTGATCTGGTCCTGATGAATACACCCCATGGTAACGGCGAATTTATGGTCATTGAGGCAGGGGATCAGGCTAGCGTCTGTTTGAACCTCACTGCCGATCTGGTATTGACCACCAGTAAAACCTTGCCGCGTTTCGGGGTGATCAAGGTGATGAATAACCGGATGAAACCGCGTATTACCGTGACCGAGCAATATCGTCAGGTCAGTTGATATCTTTTCATCAATTGTTTTATCTCTGTGATTACACCGCTGCTTGTTTTTACTGTTGTCACCTCAATCGCGCTTCGTTTCTGATACTTCATTGATCCGCTAACATCTTGCCCATTCTCATTGATCTTCATGGTTGTGGCTCGGCCTCTCTTGAGGCTTGTTACATCCACTTGCACCTTGTGTTCTGACCCACGCAGTATCTTGGTATTCCGTGCTGCAAGCATGGTGTCTCCCTCTTGTTTCGTTCTGCTTGCGTAGTGCCTCCACCTCGCTATCAACACATCACTCACTGCTGCGATTTTCTTCATACGACATTTTATGCTTGAAACGAGAGCTATTCTCACTTACATTGTGTTATAACATAACAAAATGGAGTTGCCATGAAGCCTCATATTCATCCTGATTATCGTTTGGTGCTGTTCCATGACACTGCGGCAGATGCCTTTTTCCTGGTCGGTTCAACCATCAAGAGCGATCGCCGCTACACGTGGCAAGACGGGAAGGAGTATCCCTATGTATCGCTCGATGTTTCCAGTCAGTCGCACTCGTTCTATACCGGCAAGCAGAAGCAGGTTTCTAGTGAGGGGAGTGTGGCCCGTTTCAACAAGCGCTTTGGCGCATTTTCAAGCAAGAAGGAGTCCTGAATGCAGGTCGTCTGTTCACTCAAATCCGCACGGGCGCGCCATCCCGATTGTCAGTTGGTGCGCCGCCGCGGCAAATTGTTCGTGATTTGCAAAAGCAATCCCCGTTTCAAGGCTCGTATGAAGTGATCCGCTAAATGATGTCTGGCCCCATGATCTCGCCATCGGGTAGTCATGGGGCCTTTTACCTTTTCGCCGCCTATCAATCTGTTTCCATCCTCCTGTTTGCGCCGACTTTTGCATGCTCCAGCCCGCCTGATGAGGTATAATGCGGCACTATTTTTATGGGTTCCCCGTGAGCGTGATGAAAGAATTTTTTGCAACCTGCCCCAAGGGGCTGGAAAACCTGTTGGCCGACGAGCTGACCACCCTGGGCGCAGAGCAGGTCCGTGAGACCGTGGCTGGCGTCCACTTCAAAGGCGAACTGGCGATTGGCTACAAGGCCTGCCTGTGGAGCCGTTTTGCCTCCCGCATCGTGCTGGTGCTGTCTGAATTCCAGATGAACGACGATCTGGATCTCTATCTGGGCGCCCACACAATCCCCTGGGAAGAGCACTTCTCCGGTACCTCTACCATCGCGGTGGACTTTACCGGTACCAACCCTGCCATTCGCAATACCCAATATGGCGCGCTGAAGATCAAGGATGCCATCGTCGACCGCTTCACCAAGCGCGGTCACGTGCGTCCGGACGTAGACAAGAAGTCGCCGGATATTCGCATCATGGCGCACTTGGGCAAAGGCAAGGCCAATATCACGCTGGACTTGTCAGGCCCGGCGTTGCATCAGCGTTTCTATCGTCAGGGCACCGGTGAAGCTCCGCTCAAAGAGAACCTGGCCTGCGCCATGATTGCCCGTAGCGGTTGGGCCGGTGAGCCCATGATGGACCCGATGTGCGGTTCCGGTACACTGCTGATTGAAGCGGCCTTTATCGCTGCCGACATGGCTCCGGCCCTGCGCCGCGAGCGCTTCGGTTTTGATCGCTGGCTGCAGCATGATAGCGAGCTGTGGCAAAGCCTGATGATGGAAGCACAAGTACGTGCCAAACGTGGCATGCAGCGCTGCGAGGTGAAACTGTTTGGTTGTGACGCCGATTCGCGCGTGCTGCTCAAAGCCCGTGACAACGCCAAAGCAGCGGGTGTCGCTCACCTCATCACCTTCAAGCAGGCCGATGTCACCAAGCTGGAAAATCCGCTGCCGATGCCAGCTGTGGAAGGGGATGCCCGTCAGGTCGGTATGCTGATCTCCAACCCGCCCTACGGCGAACGTCTCGGCGAATTTCCGGCCCTGCTGGAAGTGCATCAAGCCCTCGGCGATGCCCTGCGTCGCAGCTTCCAGGGGTGGAGAGTCTCCATTCTGTCCGCATCACCCGAGCTGCTCAGCTGTCTGCGCCTGCGCGCCGACAAGCAATATCGCCTGTTCAACGGTGCCCTTGAGTGTCAGCTGCGTAACTACCAGATCGCGCTCGATGCCGTCGCCTCGCAAAAAGAGGTGGCGCAGGACTTTGCCAACCGTCTGCGCAAGAATCTGAAAACCCTCGAGAAGTGGGCCAACAAAGAGGGCATCGATTGCTATCGCCTCTATGATGCCGATTTGCCGGAATACAACGCCGCCATCGACCGCTATCAGGACTATCTGGTGGTGCAAGAGTATGCCGCGCCCAAGGACATCCCCGCCCAGAAGACCCGTCAGCGTCTGCTCGACATGGTTCAGGCCGCCATCAAGGTGACCGGCATGGACGGCGAGAAGGTGATCCTGAAGGTGCGCGAGCGTCAGGAAGGCAAACAGCAGTATCAGAAGCTCTCCGAAGAGCAGCACCGGATGGAAGTGCAGGAGTACGGTGCCAGGCTGTGGGTCAACCTCTACGACTATCTGGATACCGGCCTGTTCCTCGACCATCGTCAGACTCGCCGCATGCTGGGTCAGATGGCCAAGGGCAAGCGCTTCCTGAACCTGTTTGCCTATACCGGCAGTGCCACCGTGCACGCAGGTCTTGGCGGTGCCAGCGAGACCACCACAGTGGACATGTCCCACACCTACCTGAACTGGGCGCAGGACAACATGCGTCTCAACTCGCTGGTGGGCCGTCAGCACAAGTTTGTCCAGGCAGATTGCCTGAAGTGGTTGTCTGAAGCCGATGAGCAGTACGACCTCATCTTCATCGATCCGCCCACCTTCTCCAACTCCAAGCGGATGGACGAGAGCTTCGACGTACAGCGCGATCACCTGTTGCTGATGCAGCACCTGAAGCGCCTGCTGGCGGCGGACGGCACTCTGGTGTTCTCCAACAACAAGCGTCACTTCAAGATGGATCTGGCCGGTCTCGAGGCCACTGGTCTCAAGGCCCAGAACATCACCCAGAAGACGCGACCGAAGGATTTCGAGCGCAACCAGCATATCCATAACTGCTGGATCATCACCCATGCGCCGGAGCAAGGCGAGGCGTGATGCTGACCCTGTTTCATACCGACGGTTGCCACCTGTGCGAGCAGGCCTGGGCGCTGGTGGAGGAGGCCGGCCTTGCCGCCGCCACCCGCCAGTGCGACATCATGGACGATGAGCAGTGGTTGGCAGCCTATCGGGTGCGCATTCCGGTGCTGCGTGACGAAGCAGGCCGCGAGCTCGGCTGGCCCTTCACACTGGTCGAGCTCAAAAGCTGGGCCGCCCGTCAGGGGTGAGAGTGATTTGACGATAAAACGGGGGCAGACCCAGTCTGCTGCCCGTTTTTTTCATATGAAATAAGGAACACACATGGCTCTTTTAACATTGCACGGCGCATGTCTGTCGTTCAGTGATTTCCCGCTGCTCGACAATGCCGAATTGACCATCGAGCGGGGCGAGCGCCTCTGTCTGGTTGGCCGCAACGGGGCGGGCAAGTCCACCCTGATGAAGGTTATTGCCAGTGAATTGCCGCTGGACGACGGCCGCCTAGTGCTGCAACAAGATTTGAAAGTAACCCGCCTTGAGCAGGATCCACCGGCCTCCAGCGAGCTGACGGTGTTTGACTATGCCGCCGAAGGACTGGCGGGGGTAGGGGAGCTGCTCAAGCAGTACCACCATATCTCCATGGAGCTGGCGAGCGATCCGTCAGATGCCAACATTCGCAAGATGAGCGAGTTGCAAGAGCAGCTCGACTATCAGAACGGTTGGCAGTTCGAGACCCGCATCAGTCAGGTGTTGACCCTGCTGGGGCTGGATCCTGACGTGACCCTCGACAGCCTCTCCGGCGGCTGGCTGCGCAAAGTGGCGCTGGCCCGTGCGCTGGCTTGCGATCCCGACTTGCTGCTGCTCGATGAGCCGACCAACCACCTGGATATCGAAGCCATCAACTGGCTGGAAGATTTCCTCAAGGATTTTCGCGGCGCCATCGTCTTTATCTCTCACGATCGGGAGTTCATCCACAAGCTGGCGACCCGGATCATCGATCTGGATCGCGGCGCCATCACCTCCTGGCCTGGCAACTATGACGAGTACCTGCAGGGGAAAGAGGAGTGGCTGCGGGTCGAAGAGCTGAAAAATGCCGAGTTCGACCGCAAGTTGGCCCAGGAAGAGGTATGGGTTCGTCAGGGTATCAAGGCTCGCCGTACCCGTAACGAAGGCCGGGTGCGCGCCCTTGAGGCGATGCGGATGGAGCGCTCCCAGCGTCGCGAGTTGCAGGGCAAGGCCAAGCTGCAACTGGACGAGGTAAATCGCTCCGGCAAGCTGGTGTTCGAGACCGAAGGGCTTGGGCTGGACTTTGGCGATCGCACCCTGTTCAAGGGGCTCGATCTGCAAGTGCTGCGCGGTGACAAGATTGCGCTGGTCGGCCCCAATGGTTGCGGTAAATCGACCCTGATCAAGCTGTTGCTGGGTCAGCTTGAGCCAACCCGTGGCACCGTCAAGGGGGGCACCAATCTGGAGGTGGCCTACTTCGATCAGTACCGCGAGCAGCTCGACCCCGAGCAGACAGTGGTGGACAACGTCGGGGAGGGCAAGCAGGAGGTGATGGTGCGTGGCCGCTCCCGTCATATCCTCGGTTACCTGCAGGACTTCCTGTTCGAGCCCAAGCGGGCCCGTACGCCGGTCAAGGCGCTCTCCGGTGGCGAGAAGAACCGGCTGCTGCTGGCCAAGCTGTTCCTCAAGCCCAGCAACCTGCTGATCCTCGATGAACCGACCAACGATCTGGATGTGGAAACCCTGGAGCTGCTGGAAGAGCTGCTTTCCGACTACCCCGGCACCCTGCTGCTGGTCAGTCACGATCGTCGCTTCATCGATAACACAGTGACCGGCTGCTGGCTGTTTGAAGGGGATGGCCGCATCAGCGATTACGTGGGTGGTTACGCCGATATGATGGCGACCCGCGAACAGCAGAATGCCCAGCAACAGGCCAGGAGTGCACCGGTCAAGACGCCCGAGCCGGTCGTTGCCACCGCGCAAGAAGCGCCGAAGAAAAGCAAGAAGCTCTCCTACAAGCTGCAGCTTGAACTGGAAGGGTTGCCCGCTCGTCTCGAACAGCTGGAAGCCGAGTTGGATGAGCTGCAAAGCGAAATCAACCAGCCCGGTTTCTTCTCGTTGCCGGCAGATAAAACCCAGCCGAAACTCGATGCGCTCAATGCCGCTGAAGCCGCGCTGGAGCAGGCATTTGCTCGCTGGGAAGAGCTGGAAGGACTCAAAAATCAGGAGTAAGTTCCCTGTAATGAAAACTTAATCCAGTTCAGTGCCTTGTGTCACATAGCCCGGTTAGGGTGGAAGTTTTTGTTTGACCCAGTGCGCTCGCAGGAGTAAAGATGAAAGCGACCGATGCAGAATTGGTCGCTTTTTTTGTTCCACGAAGAGGGTCGTAGATGATGAAGAGACAGAAGCGGGACCGTCTGGAAAGAGCTCGTGCTCGTGGTTATCAGGCTGGCGTGGTCGGCAAACAGAAAGAAGCGTGTCCGTATCAATGCCTGGATGCCAGAGGGCATTGGCTTGGTGGTTGGCGTGACGCCATGGAAGGGCGGGGCTCAGGCCTCTTCATGAAGTAGCAGGTACTTCATCACTCATTACAAAAGGAAAGGGGCCGTTGTGGCCCCTTTGCGTTAATGCTGTTTTACCACCAATCAGAGAGATCAGAATGCGGTGGTATCTTTGAACAGGCCCACTTTCAGGTCGGTGGCGCTGTAGATCGGACGGCCGTCAACTTCGACCACACCATCAGCAATCCCCATCACCAGCTTGCGGTTGATGACGCGCTTGAAGGTGATCTTGTAGGTCACTTTCTTGGCAGTCGGCAGGATCTGACCGGTGAATTTCACTTCACCTACGCCCAGAGCACGACCCTTGCCGGGGCCACCTTTCCAGCCAAGGAAGAAGCCAACCAGCTGCCACATGGCGTCCAGACCGAGACAGCCAGGCATCACAGGATCACCCGGGAAGTGGCAATCGAAGAACCAGAGATCCGGAGTAATGTCGAGCTCAGCCAGGATCTCGCCCTTGCCGTGTTCGCCGCCGTTGTCATTGATCTTGACGATGCGGTCCATCATCAACATGTTGGGGGCAGGCAGCTGACTGTTACCCTCACCAAACAGTTCGCCACGGCTGCAAGCCAGCAGCTCTTCACGGGTAAAAGAGTTCTTGCCCTGTTCACACAGGGAAAGGCGGGCTTCCATGGTGGTATTGTCTACGGTCACGCGGTATTTCCTTCAAATGGGTCAAAGCCGGGCCAATTTAGCTTACAGTTGTTCGCTAAACAACTCCGATCACTTCATCAGCGGCCAAACAGGCGCCCCAGTAGGGATTGCAGCAGTCCGACTTTGGCAGTGGAGCCGTTCAACTCGTCCAACCGCTCCTGAATACGGCCAAACAGGGTATCGGGCATATCAGGCTCACCGGCGACACAGCCAGTGAGCAACTCGATGGCCTCTTCCACATGATCCACCGGGTGGATGTGGAACTGGCCCGCGTCAACCGCCGCAATCACCTCGTCAGAGAGGTTCAGCTGCTGGATGTTGGTGCCCGGCAAAATGATCCCTTGCTTGCCGGTGATGCCGTGGATTTTGCACACCCGGAAGAAGCCTTCAATCTTCTCGTTCACGCCGCCAACGGCCTGCACATTGCCAAACTGATCGACCGCACCGGTCACGGCGAAGTGCTGATAGATAGGCTGGCGGGCGAGGGCAGAGAGCAGGGCACACAGGCCGGTCAGGGAGGCGCTGTCACCGTCAATTTCGTGGTAAGACTGCTCAAACACCAGATTCGCCGACAGGGGGGAGGGGTTCTCTGCACCAAATTTGTTGGAGAGATAGCCGTGGATAATCATCATCGCCTTGGCGTGGATATGACCGGCCAGCTCCGCTTTGCGCTCGATATCCGCCACATCGCCATCACCAAGGTGTACGGTCGCGGTGAGGCGCACCGGCTCGCCGAAGTCATAAGGGTGACCGGAGACCTGAATGACAGACAGGCCGTTGATCTGGCCAATCTCTTCGCCATCGGTTTGCAGCAGGATCTGGCCGTCTATAACCCCCTGATCGGACTGCTCAACCAGATAGTTGAGGCGGTAATCCTGCTCCTCCAGTGCGCCGCGGATATGCTCGTCGGTGACCACATCAGATTCCAGCTCCCGGGCCACACTGTCAGCCATCCGCATGATGGCGGAGAGTTGCACTTCGGAGAGCGACAACCACTCCTGATGGTCACAGAGGCGGCTGGCATGACGACAAAGGGCGGCGAGGGCGGCTGGCGTGAAGTCCAGCAGGCTCCAGCGCTGGCGCAGCCAGGCCAGGTACTGCAGAAATTCCTGCAGATCCTCTTCAATATTCACCTCTGATACCAGATCAGCGCGCAGGAAGATGCGCTCGGACATATCCCGATCCAGCATCTGGAACTCGGCCACATCGAGTCGGTCACCCACCAGGATCAGCTTGAGCTTGATGGGGGTCGCTTCAGGCGCGAAGAAGGGGGTCAGAGTTTTCCCTTCCTGATAGGCGTTCCAGTCCAGCTCGCCTTTTTGCATGGCATTTTTCAGTTTGAACCAGAGGTGCGGCTGATCCAGCAGCTCGTCCAGTTGCAAAATGAGGTAGCCGCCGTTGGCTTCGCGTAGCAAGCCAGGCTCCAACAGGTGCTGGTTGGCATAGACAGAGCCTTGCTCTGTCTGGTAATTGATGGAGCCAAACAGGGTATCCCAGTTGAGATCACGGCCATAAATCACCGGCGCTTCCTGCGCTTCGTGGTGGATCAGCAGGTTGATCAGAATGGGGTGCTGGAACTCCAGACCCAATGCCACGTGAGCCGCCAGATCGGAGAGGAAATCATCGATTTTCGGATCATTGTTCTGCTTGCGCATGATGCGGGTCACGATGCGTTCGGCATCGAGATGGTGGCTCAACAGCTTGAGCAGCTCGCCAACCATTTCGCAAAACTCGACGCCGGTGCCCGGTTGCAGGCGCAGCCAGATAGGCTTGTAGGGGTTGTTCAGATTCTCGGTGTAGCAGAGATCAAACAGGTCACCATCCTTGCCATGGGAGTCGGCAATCAACGTTTGGCAAACGCCTTCGTAATCTGCGCCGGGGAATCCGTTGAGCAGCATAACTGGACAGTCACCATCAAAACTGGCCAGGCGTTTGATGCCGGAAATGGCTCTGGGTTGCAGCGCAGCAAAGGGGATAGGTTCAAGCTCGCTGAGCTTGGGGAACTGTTCAATCGCAAAAGCGGGTTTTAATTGTTCTGATGTTAATTCAGCCACTTAAGACATCCGGTCGAAGATAGGATCAATTGTTGCCATTATACACAGTTCAATTAGTGGTGACAGGAAACAAGATATCTTATTTAACATAATATACATTATGCGCAGTGTTCACAGGCTCTAAATTAGCGCTTCCCACCATTACGCAAGCCACGGCCAGCGCGGCCCCCGTGCTTGCCAAGTATTTTTTTAGGGCATCGTACCAAGCCGCTTTTACGTTCGGATCCTTCGCTCTTACCGCTGTCAGTGAAATCATAACTTCCGCTGGGTCTATTCCTATTTCGTTCGCCATCCTAATTGCAGTCTCATCAGTGAATTGCGACTTCCCAAGCTTAATTTCAGATATGTATTGGTTGGTGAAACCAAGCTCTGCGGCGGCTTCTTTAAACTGAGTCATGTTTTTGTGCCTCATGTAGGCTTCCAACAGCGTTTTAGAGTCCATTTTGTTGTTCCTCGTCTGTTTAGATTCGCACCAAATATAACCTGTAAAGCATTCAGATTCCCGCTTGCTTTGCCATCGCAACCGTATTTAACTCGCACCAATCAAGCAAGCATTTGACTGAGTGAGGGACGAAATGGAAGCGCAGACCCTACAGCAACAAACCCCGATTTACCACGTTTGCCAGCATTGCGGCGGCGAAGGTTGCTCCGCTTGTTCTGACCTGCTGATTCTGGAAGGTGACATTCAACTTGACCCCGAATGGTCTGACGAGCTGCCCGCCGTTGCGCCGATAAATGGGGTTATCGGCACCACCGCTGATGACTATTCATCCATTGAGTCCCGTCTTGCCCATGTGAACAAGCTTGCTGCCCGTTTCCCGTACAGCGCCAAAAATGCCGGAATTAACCGTGACGTGCTTTGTGACGGTGCCGATTCTGCTCCCAAGGCTGACCCTGTTTGTCCCAAGTGTGGCAAATCCCGTTTCGATTCGGCTTATGGCTGCCTTGCTCCACAGGTCTATTCCCCTGCGGCTGGTGATTGGGTATGCGGCAAAAAGACCGCTGCCCCCTCCCCCAAGCCTGCCCCCAAATACGACATCGGTTTTGATGACCGGAATATGTATCAGCGCCGTGAGGATGAACTTCGCCTCGCTGGTGAGTGGGAGGTCTAACCATGTCTCTCGAAACTATTGCTCAACGTGTTGCCCGTTATAACTCCGGTCGCAATCGTCTACTTGCTCTCCGTATGCAACGTGCCAGCAACTTGAATCCGGCTCTTTATTGCCCGCGTTGCTTTCTGAGTAATCCATCCGGTGAGCTTACTTGCTCTCGTGCAACTTGTCGGAGTGCTTCCAAATGATTGGCTATACCGTTCGCCGTCTGCTCGATTTTCCTGACAAAGTGAAGGCACCTTTCACCCTGCTTTCGTCCCCTGCCCTGCTGGCAGATGACGCCGAGCAGGCAACCCCTGCCGAGTACCTTGACCACTTGCAGACTCTCGGCCTGCCCTTTGATGATGATGTCTCGATACTGCATCGGGCTTACTCCGACCAGTACAACGCCATTCACACCAAGCCCCGTTTCGCTGATCAGCCTCGCCATTTTGTTCGCGTTGGCTCCTTTGCCTATCTGGATGATAAAGCCCTGCTCAAGTATGGCGACATCAACGCCCCCGAGCATTGCCAGCACCGCCATGATATGACCGTGCGCAATCACTACCTCCTTCCGTGGTTCCGTTCTGCCTACTCCCAAGCCCTTGAGTACGCTGGTTTGCTCGAAGCGAATCAGCGCATCAAAGGGCTTTTCGACCTGATGAACATTTCCGGCGATTGCGGAATCCTCAATCTCACCTCTGACGATGAGGGATTCGAGGCATTCGCCGAGCGCCTGGCTAAACATGTGTTGACCCTGCGTAAGGATTATTTTGATGGAGACGAAGAGGAATATGCCGCTTTCTGTCAAGCCAGAGCGCTTCTCGAAAGTTATGACCTTCGTGATCCCGAATTTGATTACCAATTTGAAGAGCCCGAAGTTGCTCGCCCTAATCATTGGCTCAATCGTTGGTCTGAACCTGCTTATCTGGTTAGGGCTATTCGTCGCGCCTCAGCTCGTCGACTCTTCGACGCTTCCCGCGTTGCTGGAGTTGTTAACAAACACTCACAGCCCTATTCACCTGATTACCTTGTTTCTCGCCGGATTCATCGTAGTCGCAAGAATCGACTCACTCTTTCAGGTCTTGCTGCTGTCAGTGCTGCTGATCCTATGGATGGTATCAAGCTTATAGATGCCATAGACGCTTCGGTCTCTAATCCAGAGGTACAACGCGCCGAGCTGATGACCCGCCTCAAAGGTTTCGAGACCATCGCCAAGCAGGAGCGCCACGCCGCCTTGTTCCTCACCATCACCTGCCCTTCCCGCTTCCATCCGACCAGCGGCGGCAAGACTAACCCCAACTGGATTTCAGCGGGCCGCCCTACTGTCAAAGACGGTCAGGACTACCTCAACGGCGTATGGCGCAACATTGGTCGCCGCTGTGCTGACAAGGGCACCGAAAAGGCCCCCCGTGAGCCCATTTCTGTATACGGATTTCGATTTGCCGAGCCCCATGCAGACGGTACGCCTCACTGGCATTGCATCATCTTCGTGCCCTACAAACGCGCCAATGAGTACCGCTCTATCTGCCGGAAAGAGTGCTTCAAGGACTCCCCCAATGAGGCGGGCGCCAGCAAACACCGCTTTACCTGCAAGCCGTTATCTCTCAAGCGCGGCTCTGCTGTGGGCTACTGCTCCAAATACATCGCAAAAAACGTTGATGGTTTCGCCGTTGGCGAAGACTTCGAGACCGGAACCTCTGCCCTTACCACTGTCCAGCGCGTCCTTGCATGGAAGAGCGCCAACAACATCCGCCAGTTCCAACAGATCGGCGGCCCAACAGTAACCGCCTGGCGCGAACTGCGCCGGATGGCTAATCAGGATTACGACATGCCCGGATTTGAAACCCTCACTCAAGGCGATTGGCTGCTGTTGGACTCTTGCCGCCGTGCTGCTGACGAAGGCAACTGGGACGCTTTCTGTGTCGCGATGGGCGGCATCTTCTGCTCCCGTGACAAGCAGGCCCTGCGGCCTTCTTACTCCACCCCTAAGGCTTTTATCCGCCTCAATGCTGGAAGAATGGATCGCCCGTACCACGAGAACGCCACTGATTTCGAGCTGCGCGTTAGTCCTGAAGGCCGCCTGACTCAATACGGCGACCCTGCAAAGACCACCGTTGACGGCTTGATCTTCAATCAGATTCACATCGCCACCCGCCCCAAGCGTTACCAAATCAAGTCGCTGGAAGCGTGGGAAACCCAGAAGAAAAAACTCATTGAGCAGGTGCGTGACTACTTCATCACCGCCACCGAGACAGGCGAATACCTGCACATGGCTGACGAACTGTATGAGCAGGGACGCGAGAAGCTTCTCGAAGACCTCGACAACAACCACCTTATCGCTCTGGACTGGGCCGACTGGCAGGAGTGGGCAGCGCGCAGCGCTGGCGACTCCTGTCCAGTCTGGCCGTCAGTTCCCTTGGACCCGTGTCAATAACTGCCCTAAGCACCAAGCAACCACCAACTCACAGAAGGCTTAAAAAATGAAAATCATCGCTCAGATACTCTCAGGCACCGATATCACCACCGCCACAAAAGACCGTGACGGGCGCAAGGTCACTACTGGCACCGTGAAGTTGCTCACCACTGACCCTAGCCAGATCATTGATGTGGCCATTACCGAAGAGCAGGTTACAGCCGGCTATCACGGCATGTTGAAAACCATCGCTGGCAAAGGCCCGACCGAATTTATGGTCGAATACCGGAACGGCTCGTTCGGTGACGACAATGGCCGCCACCGCCAGTTTAACGGGTTCCGTCTGGTAGACCTGCCCGCAAGCGTCCAGAACGCTAAGGCGTAATCCATGGACGCCCTACCTGACTACTCCCAACTGATCGTTGCTGCCGCCTACATGCTGCTCTACGCCATTGGGTTCATGGGAGGGAATCAACGGTGATAGAGCCAGGTATTGAAATGTTTATTGCTGGCGGGTTCCTTGTTTGGCTCGTTGGCTATGGCTCTGGCACGGTGTTCCGACACACCCGCCAGATATTTGAGAAGGCCTCTCGGGGCAATTGAAAACCGTAAACGCAATTCAAGGTTGAGCTGTATTGAAAAGCGTAAACATTAATCAAAAGGAAATGATCATGAAAATTCGTAATATGGTTCGTAAGTACGCCGCTCCGGTTCTGGTTGCTGGCTCTGTTGTTGCTTCCTCCGCTGCCTCTGCTGCTGGCGCTCTGGATGCTGCCACTGTCACCACCGTCAAAGAAAGCGTCCTCGCTGACGCTGGCACCGCCTCTGGTGCAGGCTTCGCGGTCATGGCCGTAGTGCTTTCCCTGTCCATCGGCTTTGGCCTCTTGCAGACTTTCGTCCGCAAAGGTGCTCAGGGTTAATCACTGGCGGGGCTCTGCCCCTGTACTATCGGGGGGCTCTGCCCCCCTTTTTTCAGGTTCATCGCGGCTTTCCGGGGAAGGCCGCCTTGATTTTCAGAAAAAAGTATTCTGAGTCCCTAAATCCATATGCCATGCGCTTTATCACTTTGATCTTGTTGTTCACCCCTTCCAGCACACTCGTGTGCATCGGGTAGTTTGCACTCGCCAGGATCCCCCGCATATATTTCGATAAATTTCGACCAAATCGTTGCAGCGGCGCTAGCCCGCTTTCCTTCACCTGCCGCATCCAGCTCCGCCATCGTCGCCATCCTTCCCACACGCTCGGCGCATACCAGATGCCCTTCAACCCCTCTTTCAGCACGTACACCATCGCCAGCGGTTGATTCGCCGCCAACAGCTCCTGCAACTTCACATCCTGTTTTTCACTCAACTTCGCCCGATTACGTAGCAGCAACCAACGCGCACTTTTGACCACTTTTCGCGCCGGTTTATCGCTTTTCAGTGCATTCGCCTGCTCCACTCGCACCCGGTCCACCACCTCTCGGCCATAGCGAGCCACCACGTGGAACAGGTCGTAGACCACCTCCGCCTGCGGGCAGTGTTGCTTCACCTCCAGGTCGAACGCCGTGTTCATGTCCATCGCCACCGCTTCAATCTGCTGGCATCGCTCGCCGAGCTGCTCGAAGAAGGGACGGATAGCGGCCCGGCTGTTGCCGTGCCCCACCCACAGGACGCGGATTCGCTCGGCATCCATGATCACGGTGGCATAGCGGTGTCCCTTGTGCAGGGCAAACTCATCCATCACCAGCCGCCGCACCTCCCCAAGTTCGATGGTGCCCACACTGGTCTGCAAACGGCGCTTGTCGATCTCCTTGATGGTGTGCCAACCGACCCCGGTGAGCTGGCTGACATGGCGGATGGGGAGGTACTGAACGAGCGCTTCAATCCAGCACTGCATGCGCCGGGTGAGGCGGGAGCCAGAGGGGAGCCAGTCGATATGTTCACTGACGCGACCACAGCGCAGACAGTCGACGCGGCGAACAGGCAGTTGTAACCAGACTTGTCGGTCAAATAGGTCTCGCTCACGCACCCGGCGGATACGTTGGTCGTGGATCAATGGCGTGGGTTGCAGGCATCGGCGACAACGGGGCAACAGGTCGGCGCGAGGCTCAAGGGTAAACAGGGTGTGATGGTTGGCAGAAAGCGCTTGGGCGATGACGGTATAACCTGGCCAGAAGGAGGCAATATCAATATGATGCACGGCGACAGCAGGGTGATGGTGGTGGTGTGTTTGGAGACAGCCAGTTTACCAGCACCCTGTCTGTCAACTTCCACTTCCCCAAGATCCCGCGAAGAACC